>CAXAYM010000077.1:0-8722 GCA_963973175.1 uncultured Arenimonas sp. | reverse complement strand
GACCACCTGCCCGGTGTACGTGCCCGAACCGCAGCGCGCCAGCGGCCGCGTCCGCCGCTATCTCGACGCCATGATGGCGCGCGGCCGCATCCAGCCGCTGGGCAAACTGCCCGACGACCACCCGGCCGAACCGCTTCGCGAAACCGCGCGGATCGCCGCGCTGGTGCGTGACCGGCTTTCCTTGTAGGGATCGGCTTTGCCCGGCCCTTTCAGAAGGGCAGGTGGCTGGCCTCGCAGGCTTTGCGGACTTCCGCGCGGGCGGCATCGAGGGCTTCGTCGGGCGGCACCAGGCGCGGACGCTGGTCGAGGGTGCAGTCCAGGCCCATGTCCACCATCAGTTCGTGTGCGTCGAGCAGGGGCTTCAGACTCCCGGCGGGCAACAGGCCGGCGGCGTCCACGGCCACCAGGAGGCCGGGCGTGTCGCGCGGTTCGCAAAGCGCGGGATGCTCGCCCGCGTGCAGCAATACCTGCGCCTGCAGCAGGAACTCCAGGTCGACCAGGCCGCCCTCGCCCTGCTTGAGGTCGAAGCGTGCGGCGTTGCTGCGGTCGAGTTCGGTGCGCATGCGCCGGCGCATCTTCAGCACGTCCTCGCGCAGTGCGTCCGGGTCGCGCGGCGCGCGCAGGGTATCGCAACGGATCCGCTCGAAGGCGTCCAGCACCGCCGGAGCGCCGGCGATCGGCCGGGCCCGCACCAGCGCCTGCCGTTCCCAGGTCCAGGCGCGCTGGCGCTGGTAGTCCGCGAAGCTGTCGAGGCTTGAGACAAGCATGCCCTGGGCCCCGTCGGGCCGAAGGCGCACGTCCACTTCGTAGAGCTTGCCGGCACCGGTGACCGTGCCCAGCAGGCTGACCAGGCGCTGGGCGAGGCGTCCGAAATAGCGATTCGCATCGAGCGGGCGGATGCCGTCCGAACTGGCGTCGGGCGGCGCGTCATGCAGGAACACCAGGTCGAGGTCGGAGCCGAAACCCAGCTCGCGCCCACCCAGGCT
This sequence comes from uncultured Arenimonas sp., assembly GCA_963973175.1. Lineage (GTDB taxonomy): Bacteria > Pseudomonadota > Gammaproteobacteria > Xanthomonadales > Xanthomonadaceae > Arenimonas. The sequence goes on along the minus strand of CAXAYM010000077.1, from coordinate 7,736 downwards.
GCCGTAGCCGAGCACCGCCAGGCCGGCACCGGGCACTCGGCCGTGCTGGCGGGCCAGGTCGTCTTCCGCCAGGCGCAGCAGCACCGCCAGCAGCGACTCGGCCAGCGTGGCCAGGCGCGAGGCCGACTGCACCGGTGGCAGCCGCAGTCCCATCGTCGCCAGCGCCAGCCGGAAACCGATGGCCTGGCGCATCTCATTGAGCGTGTTGAGTCCCGCCTCGATGTCGCCGGGCGGCAGGCGCGAGGCGGCGTCGGCGACGACCTCGGCGATCTCGTCGTCGTCAGGCACCGGGCCGGCGGCGCGGGTGTCGAGCAGTTCGTCGAGCAGCAGCGGATGCGCGGCCAGGCGCTCGGACAGCAGCGCGCTGCGCGCGGTCACGTCGACCAGCCGCGCGAGCGCGGCGGGCTGCTCGTCCAGGAGCGCCAGGTAACTGGTCCGCCGCGTGATCGCCTGCAGCAGGGCCAGGCCACGCGGCAGCGCGGCATCGGGCGCCTGCGAACGAGCGGCCGCAGCCAGGAGCTCCGGCAGCACGTTGTCCAGGCGCTGACGGCCGCGGGCGGACAGCGAACGCACGGCCGGCGCGCGCGCGAAATCACGCAGGTGGGCATCCTGGACCCCGGCATTCTCGAAGCCTGCGTCGGCCAGTGCGGCCGGGTCGCCGCCATCGGGCAGCGCGCGCCAGTACTGCACCAGCGAACTGACCGGTGCCTTGCGTCGGCGGCGCGCCTCGAGCAGGCCGGAGAATTCCTCGGCCACCACCGACCGGTGGCCATCGAGTTCGGCCAGCAGTTCGCCTTCACCCGGATGGCCCAGCCCGCGGGCGATCCGATGGCGGGCCAACGCATCGTCCGGCAGGGCGTGCACCTGCTGGTCGGACAGCATCTGGACCCGGTTCTCCAGCCGTCGCAGATAACGATAGGCGGCCGCCAGGCGTTCGGCGGTGGCGGGTTTGACATGGCCGGCTTCGGCCAGCGACGCCAGCACCGGCAGCAGCGAACGCCCCCGCAGCTGCGGCTCCCGGCCGGCGCGGATCAGCTGCAGCGCCTGCACCAGGAACTCGACCTCGCGGATCCCGCCGGGACCGAGCTTGAGATCCTCGGCCAGTTCGCGCCGCTGCACTTCGGCGCTGATCAGGGCCTTCATCTCGCGCAGGCCGTCGAGCGCGCTGTAGTCCAGGTAGCGCCGGTAAACAAACGGCCGCAGCGTATCGAGCAGGCGCTGGCCGGCGGCCAGGTCGCCGGCCACGGGCCGCGCCTTGATCCAGGCGTAGCGCTCCCAGTCGCGGCCCTCGCGCTGGTAGTACTGTTCCATCGCGCCGAAACTCAGGGCCAGGCGGCCGCTGGCGCCGAAGGGACGAAGCCGAAGATCCACGCGGTGGCAGAACCCGTCGGCGGTGACGTCCCCCAGCAGCTGCGCCAGGCGCTGGCCGAGCCGCGTGAACCAGGCTTCGGCCTCCAGCGGGCGGGGGCCATCGGAGACGCCGTGCTCGGGGAAAGCAAAGACCAGGTCGACGTCGGAGCTGAAATTGAGCTCATGCCCGCCCAGCTTGCCCAGGCCGAACACCACCAGCGACTGCACCTGGCCGGCGTCGTTGCGCACGAGCCCGTGCGCCTGTTCCAGCGGACCGATGAGCGCCTGCACGCCCGCCTGCAATGCCTGGTCGGCGATCCGGCTGGCCCCGGCCAGCGTGGCATCGACCTCGTCGACACCCATGACGTCGCGCCAGACCAGCCGCGTGGACTGGCGCGCCCGCCAGCGCCGCAGCAGCGATGGCCAGTCGGCCGCCGCGTCGGCGCCAAGGTCCGGGACGGTGACCAGGGGATCGTCCAGCGTGTCGAGCAGTGCGGGCTGCCGCACCAGGGTATCGATCGCGAAGTCGCTGGCGATGGCCAGCGTGGCCAGGTCCGGTCGCCGGGCCTGCACGGCGGCGGCCGGCGCGCGCTCGGCCAGGCGCGCCAGGGCGCGTTCCACCAGCTTGTCGGTCGCGTCGTCCAGGGTGGGTTCGGAGGCCATGCCGGGATTCTGTCACGCGTCGGCAAAACCCAGTAGGAGCGCCTTCAGGCGCGAAGCCGTTTCTTGCCGAAGGCAGAGTCAAAAGATTCGCGCCTGAAGACGCTCCTACCAACTGGCGGGAAGCGGACAAAAAGAAAGCCCGCAGCGCTTGAGCAGCTGCGGGCTTTCAGCTCCCTCCCCCACGTCGGAAGCGCGAGCATCGTGGCGTGGGGGGCGGAATGTTGCACGTTGCAGTGCAACATCCCGCGGGGTTCAGAGCACCAGCCAGGTCACCAGGCCCAGGAAAGCGCCCATGCTGACGACGTCGGTCAGGGTTGTGAGGAAGATGCTCGAGGCGGTGGCCGGGTCCGCCCCCAGGCGCTTGAGCGCCAGCGGGATGGTGGAGCCCGCCAGGCCGGCCACCATGCAGCTCAGCGACATCGCCGCCAGCGTGATCAGGCCCAGGGCGAGGGCATCCTGCCCCCCGTCGCGGGCGACCACCCAGTACATGGCCGCGCCGGCGATCGCGCCGGTCACGGCGCCGTTGATCAGGCCCAGTACGCCTTCCTTGGTGACGATGCCGGCGATGCGCGTTGCCTTGAGTTCGCCCAGCGTCATGCCGCGCAGCATCACCGCCAGCGACTGCGCGCCGAGGTTGCCGCTCTGGCCGCCGAGCACCGGCAGGAACACCGCCAGCACCACCACCCGGTTGATCGTGTCCTCGAAATAGCCCACCACCGCCGCCGCCACGAACACCGTCAGCAGGTTCACCAGCAACCAGGGATTGCGGAACTTGAAGGCGCGCCACAGCGGCGTCGCCAGCCGCTCCTCCTTCTCGACACCGACCATCGAGCCGGCCTGCGCGGAAATTTCGAAAGCCTGCTGTTCGAACAGCACCTGCCCGCGCACCTGGCCAACCAGATGGCCGTCGTCCTCGCAGACCGGATAAACCGGGTAGTGGCGCGTCACGACTTCACGCATCGCGTCCACCATGTCCATGCCCGGGCGCAGGCAGAAGGGCGAGCGGATCATGATCTCGTCGAGGCTGGCACTGCGGTCGGCGTACAGCAGGTCGCGGAAGGCCACCACGCCCCGCAGCTGCTCGTTGGCGTCCACCACCCACAGATAGGTCACCAGACGCTGCTTGACCACCTCGCGCAGGGCCTCGACGGCTTCGGCAACCCGGGTGCTGGCCGTGAACACCGCCGGCGGGTCTTCGATCAGCCGCCCGACCGAACCTTCCGGATAACGCTGGCTGTCGCCCCAGTCCGTGCCGGCCGGCGCCGCGGCCATCACCGCCGTGCGCTCGCCCACCGGCATGGCCGCCAGCAGCACGTTGGCGCGGGCCGGCGGCAGGCTGGCCAGCAGCCGCGCCACGTCCGGCGCCGGCACGCCCTCGAGCCGCCTGATCGCCGAATCGGTGTCGAGCGCGGCGATGCGCTTGGCCAGGGCCTGGTCCGGTTCCACCATCGTCTCGCTCACGAATTTCTCCCCTGGGAAAGCTTTCCAGAACGGCTTAAGCCTAGCCGAACGGACACGGGCCCGGCCATGCGCACCCCGCGTGGTTCTGGGACAATCGCTGCCTCGCACCCCCACGGCGAAAAATTCCAATGACGGCGTTCCCCTTGCGAGCCCTGCTCGCGTTTTCGTGCGGCCTCCTCCTTGCCGCCTGCGGTTCCGATGACTCCGCCGCGCCCGCTACGCCCTCGCTGAGCGTCAGCGTGGCCGAGCCGGCCATGCAGACCCTGCCCCGCCGCATCGCGGCCTCCGGTTCGATCGCCGCCTGGGAGGAAGTGGTGCTGGGCGTCGAACTCTCCGGCCAGCGCGTGGCCTCGGTCGCGGTCGAAGTCGGCGACGAGGTGCGTGAAGGCCAGCCACTGCTGCAGCTCGACACCCGCACCCTGGCCATGGAACTGCGCCAGGCCGAAGCCGCCCTGGCCCAGGCCGAAGCCAACCTCACCGTCGCCAGCGCCAACGCCCGCCGCGGCGAAATGCTCAAGCGCGAACAGCTGGTCGCCGTCAGCGAGGCCGACCAGCTGATCGCGGGTGAGCTCACCGCCAAGGCCCAGCGCGACACGGCCCGCGCCCAGGTCGAGAACGCTCGCCTGCGCCTGGGTTTCGCCACCTTGCGGGCCCCGCACGACGGCGTGATCTCGGCGCGCAGCGTGCAGCCTGGCCAGGTCGTGACCGCCGGCGCCGAGCTGCTGCGCCTGATCCGCGACCGCCGCCTGGAATGGCGCGCCGAGCTGCCCGAGGATGCCCTGGTGCAGGTCGAGGAAGGCATGCCCGTTCGCCTGCAGGCTCCCGATGGCCAGCCCGTCGAGGGCACCGTGCGCACGATCTCGCCGGGTCTGGACAGCCGCAGCCGCACCGGCACCGTCTTCGCCGACCTGCCCGAGCCGGGTGGCCTGCGCGCCGGCATGTACGCACCCGGCGAAATCCTGCTGGCCGAGCGCGAGGTGCGCACCGTGCCCGGCGCCGCGATCGTCGAGCGCGACGGCTACCGCTACCTGTTCGTCGTCGACGAGGACGATGTCGTCGTGCAGCGTCGCGTGGAGCTCGGTGCCCGCAGCGGCAACGTCGTCGAGATCCGCGAGGGCCTGGAAGGCAACGAGCGCGTCGTGGTCGAAGGCGCCGGCTTCCTGGCCGACGGTGACCTGGTCCGCGTCGTGCCGGCGCAGGACTGAGCCGATGGCGATCAACTTCTCCGCCTGGTCCATCAACCGGCCGCTGCCGGCGATCCTGCTGTTCATCCTGCTCACGATGGTGGGCCTTTTCGGCTTCCAGCAGCTGGCGGTATCGCGTTTCCCGGACGTCTCCTACCCGGGCATCACGGTCACCGTGGCGCTGCCGGGCGCGACGCCGAGCCAGCTCGAAACCGAGGTCACCCGCAAGGTCGAGGATTCGGTGGCCAGCCTGCCCGACATCAACAAGCTGGTGAGCACGGTCACCGAAGGCTCGTCCACCACCTTCGTCGAGTTCCGCATCGGCAAGGACCTGGGCGACGCGCTGGACGAAGTGCGCGACGCGGTCGCCCGCATCCGCGCCGACCTGCCCAACGACATCGAGGACCCGGTCGTCGCCAAGATCGAGGTCGTCGGCGGTACCCTGGTCACCTATGCGGTGGCCTCGGACAGCCTGGGCGAGGATGAGCTGAGCTGGTTCGTCGACAACGAAGTCACCAAGAAGATGTTCTCCGTGCGCGGCGTCGGCACCGTGGTGCGCAGCGGTGGCATCGACCGCGAGGTGCAGGTGGACCTGCGCCCGGGCGTGCTGGCCGCCTACGGCATCACCGCCGGCGAGGTGTCGGCGCAGCTGGCGCGCTCACAGCTCGAGCGATCGGGCGGGCGCGCCACGATGGGAAGCAGCGAGCAGGCCATCCGCGCCGTCGGCACCGTGGACAGCGCACAGACCCTGGAGCAGTTCCCGATCGTGCTGCCCGACGGCAGCCAGGTGCCGCTGGTGGCGCTGGCCACCGTGACCGACGGCCACGCCGAGCGCCGGCAGCTGGCGATGATCGACGGCCAACCGGTCGTGAGCTTCGGCATCAGCCGCACCCGCGGCTCAAGCGAGATCGACGTCGGCGAAGGCATCGAGGAGGCCATCCGGGAGCTGGAGGCCGAGCATCCGCGCGTGAAGTTCACCCTGGTCAGCACGGCCATCGACGAAGTGCGCGCTTCGTTCGAGTCATCCATGCACATGCTCTGGGAAGGCGCGGCGCTGGCCGTGCTGGTGGTGTGGTTCTTCCTGCGCGACTGGCGCGCGACCTGGATCTCGGCGCTGGCGCTGCCGCTGTCGATCATCCCCACGTTCGGGGTGATCTGGCTGCTGGGCTTCAGCCTGAACATGATCACCCTGCTGGCCCTGGCGGTGGTGGTGGGCATCCTGGTGGACGACGCCATCGTCGAGGTCGAGAACATCGACCGCCACCTGGCCATGGGCAAGCCGCCCAAGCAGGCGGCCACCGAGGCCGCGGACGAAATCGGCCTGGCGGTGATCGCCACGTCGGCGACGCTGGCCGCGGTGTTCATCCCGGTGGCCTTCATGCCGGGCATCGCCGGCAAGTTCTTCCTGGAGTTCGGCTGGACGGCGGCGACGGCGGTGATCTTCTCGCTGATGGTCGCCCGCCTGCTGACGCCGATGATGGCGGCCTACCAGCTCAAGCCCAAGCCGCACGTCGAAAGGGAATCGAAGCTGATGGCGCGCTACCTGCGCCTCGTCGAATGGGCCCTGGCCAACCGCTTCAAGACCCTGGGGCTGGCGCTGCTGATGTTCATCGGCTCGCTGATGCTGCTGCCCTTCATCCCGGCGACCTTCATCCCGGGCTCGGACCTCGGCCGCAGCAACCTGAGCCTCGAGCTGCCGCCCGGCGCGCGCCTGGAACAGACCGCGGCGATGAGCGAGCGCGCCCGCGCCCTGATCAGCGACATCCCGGAACTGCGCCAGGCCTATGCCACCGTCGGCGGCGTGCTCGACCTGGGCGATCCGGCCGTGAGCGGCTTCGGCGAAGTCCGCAAGGTCACGATGGTGCTGGACTGGGGCCCGGAGGGTGAACGCGATCGCTCGCAGAAGGAGCTCGAGCGCGAGGTCCGGGAACGACTGACGGCGCTGCCCGGCGTTCGCCAGCGTTTCCTGAGCAGCGAACCCGGCGAGCAGCTGATGCTGGTGCTGAGCGGCGACGATCCGGACCGCCTCTATCGCGCCGCCGCCGATTTCGAGCGCGACCTGCGCACGCTGCCGGGCCTGGGCACGATCAGCTCCACGGCTTCGCTGCTGCGTCCGGAACTGGTGATCGTGCCCGACGCGCGCCGCGCCGCCGACCTGGGCGTGTCCACGGTGGACATCGCCGAAGCCGCGCGCATCGCCACCAGCGGCGACTTCCGCCAGCGCCTGGCCAAGCTCAACCTGCCGGACCGGCAGGTGCCGATCCGGGTGCGGCTGGCCGAGGAGAACCTGTCGGACGAGGACCTGCTGACGCTGATGCGCGTGCCCAGCGCCAAGGGCGGCACCGTGCCGCTTTCCGCCGTGGCCGACATCCGCCGCGGCACCGGCCCCTCCCAGGTGAACCGCTTCGGCCGCCAGCGCAACATCACCTTCACCGCCGAACTCAACGGCCGTCCGCTGGGCGAGGTCATGGCCGAGGTCGAAGCGCTGCCGTCGCTGCAGCGCCTCCCGCCCGGGGTGCAGATCCAGAACACCGGCGACTCGGAGATCTTCGTCGAACTCTTCGTCGGCTTCGCGCTGGCCATGGGCGCCGGCCTGTTCTGCGTGTATGCGGTGCTGTTGCTGCTGTTCAACCACGCCAGCCATCCGCTGATCATCCTGATGGCGGTGCCGCTGTCGGCCGGCGGCGCCTTCGGCGCGATGATGCTGACCGGCACCCTGCTGTCGCTGCCGGCGCTGATCGGGCTGCTGATGCTGATCGGCATCGCCACCAAGAACTCGATCCTGCTGGTGGACTACGCGGTGATCGCGGAGGACGAAAAAGGTATGAACATGCACGATGCGCTCGTGGACGCCTGTCGCAAGCGCGCGCGCCCGGTGATCATGACCACCATCGCGATGACCGCCGGCATGACCCCGATCGCGCTGGGCCTCGGCGCCGACGCGGCTTTCCGCCAGCCGATGGCCATTGCCGTGATCGGCGGCCTGGCGACGTCGACGCTGCTGAGCCTGGTGGTGATCCCGGCGGCGTTCGCGGCGATGGAGACCTTCACCCGGCGCTTTACGCGCAAGGGCGAGCC
>CAXAYM010000076.1:0-8733 GCA_963973175.1 uncultured Arenimonas sp. | reverse complement strand
ATACATCGTGCGGTCGGCGGCGATCGCGATCTGGCCGGGCGCATCGAGCTGCGCGTACAAGCCGGGACCGCCGTCGCCCGAGTAACCCGCCACGCCAGTGCCGACCCACGCGTCGGGCACGGTCGCCGCAGAGCGCGCGTAGATCCGGTTGAGCAGCTTCACCGAGAAAAAGAGGCGGCCATAACCGTCGAAGGCCAGGCCGTCGTAGGCATTGGTCGAAAAGCTGTTGCCGCCCTCCAGGTGCGCGCCGGTGCCAACTTCGGTCTGGACGGTAATCCCGTCGGGGTCGAAACGGCGGATGCGCTTGTTGCCGTTGTCGGCCACGTAAAGCGATCCGGTCGGCGAGAAGGCCAGCGCGCCCGGCGACCACAGGCCCGGGCTGTTGGGGGATCCGCCCACCGCCGTCGCCGGGAAACCCACGCCATGGCAGTTGCCGATGTTCACCCCGGGCGTGAAGCAGCGCACGTAGTGGCCTTCGGTGGACACGTACACCAGGCCGTCGTGGCGCACGGCCAGGCCCATGGGCCGGGTCATGCCGGCCTCGTGCGGCGGCACCGGAATCGTATAGGTCTCGTCGACGTTCTCGCCGTTGCCCGCCACCGTGGTGATGGTGCCGTCATGCTCGATCCGACGGACGCGCAGCGCGTCCTGGTCGGCGAAGAGCAGGCGGTTTTCCAGGTCGAAAGCGATCGCGCCGACGCGCCCGATCCGCGCCTGGCGTGCCGGGCCGCCGTCGCCGGAAAAACCGGGGGTGCCGTCACCGGCGACGACCTGGCCGATACCGCCGCCCAGGCGAAGGATGCGACCCGGCACCGCGACGTGCACGCGTCCCTTCCTGTCCACCGCCAGCGCCGTGCCGCCGCGCAGGTCGAGCTCGCGCAGGGGCGTTCCCTCCGCCAGCGACTGTCCACCGCCGGCATAGGTTTCGATGGTGCCGGCCTGCGCCAGCGCGACGGCCGGCGCCGCGCAAGCCAGGCACAGGAGGATTCCCGTCAGCGTCGATCTCATGTTCCGTTACTGCTCCAGTTGTTCAGGGCGCGCAGCCCTGCGTCGTTCCCGGCCCACCCAGCAGCTGGACCTGGTCGGTGACCGACCACGCGTGAGTGCCGCCGGTGTACGGCCAGGACTCCATGAAATCCGCGTCCACGATCACGCGATCAAGCCGCCCTCCCTGCAGGATGCGCCGGAGCGAGCCAGCGGAATTGCGCTCGGGGTCCAGGTAACTGCAGGTCGGGCAGGCGCCGGTAAGGCGCTGCAACGGCAGGGTTGCATCCGCACCCGCAAAGGCGCCGCTTTCCGCGGTCAGGTGCAGGGGCGAGCCCTGGGCATCGTAGTCGAACACCGCGAAGAATTCGTAGTTGTTCCACATCTGCACGCTGTAGCCGTTGCCGGCCCGTTGCGGATCGAACCAGTGCGAACTGATGTCCTGTGGCTGCCCGCCCAGGGACGAGCAGCCCCGGCCCAGGGCGGAATAGGTTTCCGATCCTGTCTCGCCGTAGAGCGTGTAGGTGAACGTGAACAGGTCCGGCCCCACCGGCGTGACCGTGGCCTGCCCCACTTCCGTGGGCTCCGCGTGGTCGCCGTACCAGGCCTGGCGGTAGACCGGGCTGCGCCATATGCCATCAACGTCCGGCGTCGGGGCCTGCAGGTAATACCAGGTGGGGCGCAGGCTGAGCGATTCGTAGGTGTACCAGAGGCCGGCCCACTGACCGCCCGCCGGGTAGAGCACCAGCCCGGAGCCGGGCCGGGACGCATTGAAGTAGCTGCCCGGCCTCACCACCGGCGACACGGCCTGCAGGGAGGCCGTCAGCGTCACGGCGGCGCGCTGTTCGCCGGCGTTGTGCGGCACGACGTACCACCGTCCAGCGAGCAAGGCCGCGCCTTCGATGCGGGCGACGCGTACGTCGCCGGCGCCCGTCGAGGAAACGGCGCCCGGACCCGGGGCCGGCGCGGCCACGATCGAGGAAGACTCCGGGTCGCCGCCGCCCGGGTGGCGCAGGAGCTGGAATGGCATGCCACCCGGACTCTCGGCCGTAACGTCCAGGCGGGTGGCGCCTTCCGGAACGTCGATGAAAACGCGCTCAAGGCGGGCACCCGGTGCGACGTCGAAGGTCCTGGGCTCGCCAAAGGCGAGGGGCAGGCCGACCTTTTCTTCGGAATGCTTCAACCAGACGGTGAAGTCATCGAGCACGGTGCCGGCGTCGGACCACAGGCGCACGATGCCGGCACGCTGGTCGCCGTCCAGGAAGCCTTCGTCGAGCCAGCCCAGCTGCAGGTACACGGGCGCTTGCGCGGCCGCCTGCACCGGTCCGGTCGCGAACAGCGTGCCGTTGGGCGCATCCATCGGAACCTCGTAGACCTCGAACTCCGCGGGGCGATAGTCAGACTCGCGATTGTGCCCCGCCACCCACCAAGTCACCGGGGCGTCGCCGACGTGCACGACGGTCTCGCAGACATTGCCCACGTCCTGTGGGCGGATCGCGCTGCACTGCACCTCCCCCTGCGACGGCACGCCGTCGGCGTCGAGGTCGATGCCGGCATAGGCATCAACCCAGAGGCCATTGGAGTCGGGATTGACGAGCAGGATGCGGTACTCGCGGATTTCCCCTTCCGGCGAGGCGGGAATCGTGCTGGTCTCCCAGGCCAGGTTCGAATCCGCGTTCCAAGGCTCCCGAGGCGTGGGATCCGGGTAGATGCCCAGCGAGACTTCCCGCGGAGCCACCAGCGGCGAAGTGGTGTAGCGCGCGGCCGAGAGAGGCGGCAGGCTCTGCATCAACACCCGTTCGCTGCCGCCGCGGTCGCCCCGGGTAAGCTCGATCGAATGATTGGCGCGGATCGCCACGCGCACGGTGGCCTCGGTGCAGCCCTTCCCGGCCAGGCACAGCGAGTATCGGAAACTGTCGCGCCCCGTGAAATCGGGCGCCGGGGTATAGAGGAAACGCACGTCGGCGTTCTGCCCTTGCGGGTCCAGTGCGCCATGCGCCGGCGGGTCGATGATCTCCACGACGAGCTGGGAGCGATCCTGGTAGGTGAACACGTCGTTGGCCAGGGGATGCAGCAAGGCCGGCTGGTTCACGACCGCCTGCACGGCATCATCGCGGGCGCCCAAACGCGACACCCATGCGTCATCGTCGAGGATGTCGATCCGGGTGCTGAACGCCGTGGGGTCCGGGCCGACGGTTCGCGCCCCCGTCACCGCCGTGAAATCGACCCAAAGCGTCTGGTAGTTCCCTTCGGCGTGGATATCGCCGAAAACCCTGACCGTGACCTGCCCGGCAGTCTGCCCCGCCGGAATCTCCACGCGGGTGGGCGGGACCTGCACGTAATCGATGCCGGGAGTCATCGAAACCTCTACGGCGCGCGTAGCCCAGGTGAAGGCGACCCCGGAGCTCGCGGGCGAAGACAGCGTCCATTTGACCGCGACATCGGTATGCCCCGAATCACCCTCGTCCACCGCGACCACATGGGGTACGGAGAACAATGGCGGATCCTGGGCGAAAGCAGCTGGCGCCCAAGCAAGCAACGGAAGCATGAGAACGGCCAGTACGAGACCGCGGATGTGGGCACCAGGCATCGCGTTAGTCCTCATGGTTTCGGAATCGTCACGGTCTTGCTGATCATCAACGAGCCCGACACGGCAAACAGCAGCACCAGAGGATGCAGTTGCCAGCCCAGGTCGAGGCGGCCGAACCACAGGTCTTCGCCGATGCGGCCTTGCCACGCGGCGATCGCCATCAAACCGACCAGGACGACCGAGGTCGGGATCGGCGTGCCTTCGAAAAAGCGCACCTTCGCCGCGCCCTCGGACAGGGCTTCGGCGGTGACATTGAATCGCGCCAGCCGGCTGACGCCGCAGCCGACGAAATACGACAGCACCAGCCAATCCCAGCCGCCCTGCATGCCGCAGGCATAGGCCAGCGCCGCGGGTGCCACGCCGAAGGAAATCACGTCCGACAGTGAATCGAGTTCGCGACCGAGCAAGGAAGCCCCGTGGCGCTGGCGGGCGACCCAGCCATCGAGCGCGTCGAACACGAAGGCCAGTGGCACCAGCGCCATGCCCCACAGCAGGTCGTTCACCCGGCCATCCTGCAGGAAGCGCATCGCCGCGAAGATCGCACCGGTGCCGCAGAAGGCGTTGGCCAGCGTGAACCAGTCGGCCAGGTGGAAGTCGCGGATCATCGAAAAGTGTCGCTTCATTCCGTGCCGTCCCCTTGCACGCGTCGATCAAAACAGTGTCGCCCGGAGCCGTGCCACCAGGGTGCGGCCGTACGCTGGGTTTCCACGCCGGCTGCCGCGGTGTCATGGGCAAAATCCGCACACAGACGGTAACGCGACCCATCCAGCACCTCGTAGGCGTAGCGCTCGCCCGAAGCGGGATCCTGCGTGGAAAGGCGGCTGCCCGGTGACGCCGCCAGCGTGTCGAGCTGCTCAGGCAGGGCCTGGTGGACCTGGTAATGGCGGTCGATCGCGTTCGTGATGGCCTGCAGGTCGGCAACCCGGCGTTCGTCCAACCGGAATTCGCGCTGGGTGCTGGGTGATCCCGAGGCCCACAGGCCTATGCCCAGCGCCGCGAGTACCACGACAACGGCGGCAAGCGCCATAAGCCGGCCGGTCGTCATGATTCACGCTCCTCCTGGCGAAGGTCCCACAGGTACCAGCCGAAGATGCCGCCGGCGATCAACGCCACCACGCCCACCTTGAGCGCGAAGCGCAGCGTGAGCTCACCCGACAGGAAGGCATGCACGAGGGTGATCAGGTCTCCCACCAGCACGCAGGCGGCGATGAACAGCGTCAGGTAAGTCAGCCAGCGTCGTACGGCGGACAACCGCTTGCCGGGGCTGCGCGCCATCGCCTGCGACAAGTGGTGGGCCAGGAACAGGTAGACCGGAAACGCCACCACGATCGAGGCCATCGCCCAGCGCATCGAGCTCGCCTGGCGCGCGACCTGCCAGGCCGGGTCGGCCGGATCGGGCCACGCGCGATTGATCAGGTCGAACAACAGGCTGCCGAGCTGGAATGCGGAAATGTAGAGCGTCGCGAACAGCGTCAGGTAAAGGAAGGCTTCGCGCGCCGACAGATAAGGCCGCGGTCGCGGCACGGGCACCGGGAATGGCACGTCGGCGTAGGCCGCCAGCGCGTCCGCCACCAGGGCCTCCGGCCAGCCTGCCGCCGTCAGCGCTTTCGCGATCGACTCACGGTCCTGGCCGCTGGCCAGCGCGTCGCGCACGAACTGCGCCAGCTCATGTGAACCCGTGTTGGCCATGTTTTTTCCGTGCGGGGGGACAGGGGCAATCTACCAACCCCCGCCCGCAGGGCAAAGCCGTCCGGATCGCGCAAAACGAAAAAGCGGGCCGAAGCCCGCTTTCCCGTTCATCTTCGGATGGTGCGCGGGGCTCAGCCCTCGCCTTCCTCGATGGCCTTGATGGACAGGCGGATGCGGCCCTGCTTGTCCACTTCCAGCACCTTGACCTTGACCAGGTCGCCTTCCTTGAGCTTGTCGGACACCTTCTCGACGCGCTCGTTGGAGATCTGCGACACGTGCACCAGGCCGTCCTTGCCCGGGGCGATCGTGACGAACGCACCGAAGTCCATGATCTTGGCGACCTTGCCTTCGTAGATGCGGCCCGGCTCGACGTCCGAGGTGATCTGCTCGATGCGCGCCTTCGCAGCCTGGGCAGCAGCGGCGTTGACCGAGGCGATGACGATGGTGCCGTCGTCCTGGATGTCGATCTGGGTGCCGGTTTCCTTGGTGATGCCCTGGATGGTGGCACCGCCCTTGCCGATCACTTCGCGGATCTTGTCCGGGTGGATCTTGATGGTCAGCAGGCGCGGCGCGTACTCGGACAGCTCCGAACGCGGTGCGTTGATGGCCTTGGCCATCTCGCCCAGGATGTGCAGGCGACCGGCCTTGGCCTGGCCCAGCGCGACCTTCATGATCTCCTCGGTGATGCCGTCGATCTTGATGTCCATCTGCAGCGCCGAGATGCCACCTTCGGTGCCGGCGACCTTGAAGTCCATGTCGCCCAGGTGGTCTTCGTCACCCAGGATGTCCGACAGCACGACGTAGTCGTTGCCTTCCTTGACCAGGCCCATGGCGATGCCGGCGACGGGCGCCTTGATCGGCACGCCGGCGTCCATCAGGGCCAGCGAGGAACCGCAGACCGAGGCCATCGACGAGGAGCCGTTGGATTCGGTGATCTCGGAGACGACGCGGATGGTGTACGGGAACGACTCCATCGACGGCATCACGGCCTGGACGCCGCGGCGGGCAAGACGGCCGTGGCCGATCTCGCGACGCTTCGGACCCATCATGCGGCCGGCTTCGCCCACCGAGTACGGGGGGAAGTTGTAGTGGAACAGGAAATGGTCCTTGGACTCGCCTTCCACGGCGTCGATGATCTGGCCGTCGCGGGCGGTGCCCAGCGTGGCCACCACGATCGCCTGCGTTTCACCGCGGGTGAACAGCGCCGAGCCGTGGGTGCGCGGCAGCACGCCGGTGCGCACCGAGATCGGGCGCACGGTGTCGAGCTGGCGACCGTCGATGCGGACCTTGGTCTTGAGCACCGACTCGCGCATGGTGCTGTACTCGAACTCGGCGAATTCCTTGGACAGGTCCGCCATGTTCCAGCCATTGGCTTCGGCCTGCGGCTTGAGCGACTCGAGCACTTCCTTCTTCAGCGCGGAGATGGCTTCCTTGCGCTCGAGCTTGTCGCGCACCTGGAAGGCGGCCTCGAGGCGGTTGCCGATGGCGGCCTTGATCGCGTCGATCGGGGCCTGTTCCTTCTCCGGGGCCTTCCAGTCCCAGTGCTTGACGCCGACTTCGGCGACCAGCTCGTTGATCGCGTTGATCGCGACCTGCATCTGCTGGTGGCCGAACATCACGGCGCCGAGCATCACGTCTTCGCTCAGTTCCTTGGCCTCGGACTCGACCATCAGCACGGCGTTGGCGGTGCCGGCGACCACGAGTTCCAGATCCGAGGTCTTGAGCTCGGAGATGGTCGGGTTCAGCAGGTACTTGCCGTCGGCGTAACCGACCTTGGCGGCGCCGATCGGGCCGGCGAACGGGATGCCCGACAGGGCCAGCGCGGCGGACGCGCCGATCAGGGCCGGGATGTCACCGTGGACTTCCGGGTTCATCGACATCACGGTGGCGATGACCTGGACTTCGTTGCGGAAGTGTTCCGGGAACAGCGGGCGGATCGGACGGTCGATCAGGCGGGAGACCAGGGTCTCGCGCTCGGTCTGGCGGCCTTCGCGCTTGAAGAAGCCACCCGGGATGCGGCCACCGGCGTAGAACTTCTCGATGTAGTCAACGGTGAGCGGGAAGAAGTCCATGCCTTCGCGCTGGTTCTTGTTGCCAACCGCCGTCACCAGCACGACCGTGTCGCCGAACTTGACGATGACCGAGCCACCCGCCTGGCGGGCGACTTCACCCGTCTCGAGCGTGACCTCGTGCTGACCGTACTGGAACGTCTTGGTTACTTTCGCCACGTTTATCGCTTCCTTTGTCTCTGGATTCATCCCCACGAGGCACCCTGCCCCGCGGTTGTTGCATTTTCGATCCCGGACTTTCCGTTCCCCGAAAATGCACACGGCGCATTTCTGCGCCGTGTGGGTTCTAGCTGGGTTTAGCGGCGCAGGCCCAAGCGCTCGATCAGCGTCTGGTAGCGCGCGACGTCCTTCTTCTTGAGGTAGCCGAGCAGGCTGCGGCGCTGGTTGACCATCTTGAGCAGGCCGCGGCGGGAGTGGTGGTCCTGCTTGTGGGCCTTGAAGTGGTCGGTGAGCATGTCGATGCGGGCGGAGAGCAGCGCGACCTGGACTTCCGGCGAACCGGTGTCGTTCGGGGTGCGCTTGAACTCTTCGATGACCTTGGCGGAATCAATGGACATTGGTTTTCTCTTTGGTGATGCGCAGCCTGCAGGAACGCCGCTCTTGGCGACGCACCGCGATGGCCCGCCGGTTGGGGGATTTGCTTGGTGAAAAAGCCGCAAAAGTTTAACGGACAAGGGCTTGCCGGACAAGGCGGATGTTGTGAAGACGGTCCCGGGGACGCCGGTCCGCGCCGGTTTCAGCAGGCGCTGGCCCAGCGGAACAGGCGCCTGGGCCACACCTGCCCGACCTCGTCGCGCCGGCCCAGGCCCAGGGAACGCCCGTCGGGGCCCAGCAGATTCAGGTTTGTCGCAGGCTCGCCTGCGACGGCAACCGGCTGGCCATGGCCCAACCGCCGGGCCTGGCCGGCGTCCACGTGCACGGCCTCGAAGTGCACCAGGCCGGCTTCGACCGGCAGCAGCAGCGCGTCCAGGGCCGCCTCGCCGCCCTCGGTGGCCACCGCCTCGAGGGCGTCGAGGGTGAACATGCGCGGCTGCAGGAAGGGCTCGACCCAGGTGCGCCGCAGGGCGGTCACGTGGGCTCCGCAGCCCACGGCCTCGCCCAGGTCGCGGGCCAGGCTGCGGATGTAGGTGCCCGAACCGCAGGTCACGGCCAGGCGCAGGCGTGCGCCGTCGAGGTCGAGCAGCGTGATCGACTCCACGTCGACCTCGCGCTCGGGCACCTCGATGGTCTCGCCGCGGCGGGCCTTCACGTACAGCGGTTCCCCGCCCTGCTTGAGGGCGGAGAAGATCGGCGGGCGCTGGCGGATCCGGCCGGTCAGCGGCGCCAGCGCAGCCTCGACGCGACGGCGATCCAAGGCCGGCACCGGCCGTTCGCGCAGCACCTCGCCATCGGCGTCGAGGC
>CAXAYM010000075.1:0-8806 GCA_963973175.1 uncultured Arenimonas sp. | reverse complement strand
GGTCAGGCGCGGGAAGCTGGCGTCGAGCTCGACGTCGATCACCTCCTTGAAGACCTCGCGGATCATGCCCTCGACCGCGTCCTGCACGTCGCGCTCGGAGACCCAGGCGAACTCCATGTCGAGCTGGGTGAACTCGAGCTGGCGGTCGGCACGCAGGGCTTCGTCGCGGAAGCAGCGGGCGATCTGGTAGTAGCGGTCGAAGCCGGCCACCATCAGGATCTGCTTGAACAGCTGCGGCGACTGCGGCAGCGCATAGAACTCGCCCGGGTGCATGCGCGCCGGCACCAGGAAGTCGCGCGCGCCCTCGGGCGTGGCCTTGGTGAGGATGGGCGTTTCGATGTCCTGGAAACCGCGCTCGTCCAGCCAGCGGCGCAGCGCCTGCACCAGCCTGATGCGGGTACGCATCATCTTCTGCATCTCGGGACGGCGCAGGTCGAGGTAGCGGTACTTGAGGCGGATGTCCTCGCCGGCGTTCTCGTGCGCGTGGAAGGGCAGCGGCTCGGCCTTGTTCAGCACCTCGATGGCGGTGGCCACGACCTCGACCTTGCCGGTCCGGATGCGATCGTTCACCGAATGGCGGGCGCGCACGGTGCCGGTGATGCGCAGGCAGTCCTCGTAGCCGACGGCGGCGGCGGTTTTCACCACCGCGGCATTGCCTTCGGCCTCCGAGGGTTCGGCCACGACCTGGACAATGCCTTCATGGTCGCGCAGGTCGATGAAACACACGCCGCCCAGGTCGCGGGCGACGTCCGCCCAGCCGCAAAGGGTGACGGTCTGGCCGATCATGGACTCGTCCACGAGGCCGCAGAAATGGCTGCGCATGCTGGCTCCGGAAATCATGGCGCGGGGGCGGGACTCCGACCCCGGAAAAGCCCGTAATGGTAGGTCCTGGGCGGTTTCCCGGCAAATCCAGCCGCAGGCGATCCCTGTGGGAGCGCCTTCAGGCGCGAAGTCCTTCTTTGCCCCGGGGCAAAGTCAAAAGATTCGCGCCTGAAGGCGCTCCTACACGGGCATGGGCCTAGTCGTGGCCCCAGGGCGCCGGAGGCGTTTCCACGGGCTGGCTCAGGTCGAACTCGACCTGGAACAGGCGCCCACCGGGACGCGAGAGTTCGTAGAGGAAACGCTCGCCCGGTTCGATTTCCATCGCCCAGGTGTTCTGGATCGAGGCCTTGAGGCCCTCGCGGCCGAACATTTCGACGGACTCGGCGTCCACCGGAAAACTCTGGCGCACGGCGGTGCCGGGGCCATCGGTGTCGCCGCCGTACATCGTGACCGCGTCCGGGCTGCCGTCGGCGTGGCGGTGGTCGTGCTTGAGACGCAGGCCGGTGTCGGTGCGGGTGATCACCCAGGTGCGCGAGTGGTCGTCACCGACGTGGAAAGGCACTTTCAACTCGCCCGTCCCGCATTCACGCACGTGCATCACCAGCGGCTTGCCGGCGAAGGGATCCTCGCCCTCGGGCGGCGGCACGTCGGTAACGATACGGCCGGGGAAGGCCTGGCCGCAGTGTTCGGCCAGGCGGGCCAGGAAGGCATCGGCGGGGGCCTGGCTTTCCGGCGGGGAGCCCGCGACACCGGAGGCCGGCGATGACGCGGAGGTGGCGGAGGGCTGGGATTCGCCGGCGCAGGCGGCCAGCAGCAGGAAGCCGGAAAGAAGCAGCGGGGTCGGGGTTTTCATGCCCCGACCCTACCCCGCCGCCGCAAAATCCGGCAAGGGCGCGTCGGGCAGGGCTCAAGCGGCCGGCTTGGTGTCGGCCTTTGCCGCCGCGGGCTTGGCCTCGGCCTTGGCGTCGGTTTTCGTCTCGGCCTTGGCGGCGGGCTTGTCGCCCCCGTCGGCGAGGTTGCGCTTCTTGTCGCCGTCCTTCTTGAAATCGGTTTCGTACCAGCCGCTGCCGGCCAGCCGGAAGCTGGGGGCGGTCAGCTGCCGGCGCACCTGCGCCTGGCCGCATTCGGGGCAGTCGGTGGGGTCGGGGTCGGACAGCTTCTGCAGCCGGTCGAAGGCGTGGCCGCAGGCGCTGCATTCGAAGGCGTAGATGGGCATGGACGGATTCCGTGGAAACGTGGCGGGACCGCGCATTAGTGGGGTGGCGGGCCCGGTATTCAAGCCCCGCGCGGCCCCGGAGCGCCGCAAGCGACTGAGCGGCGGCGATTTTTTCCATTCATATCAATATGTTACAATCATCGGCTGGTTTGAATCGGGAGCGCCAATGATCCGCGTTGTCCTGCCGCTGGCCGCCCTGCTGGCGGGCGTGGCCCTGCTGCTGGCCGGTAGCGGCCTGCTGGGCACCCTGCTGGCGGTGCGCGGCGGCATCGAAGGTTTCGACGACCGGACCCTGGGACTGGTGATGTCGGGTTATTTCGCCGGCTTCTTCGCCGGCACCTTCCTGGCGCCGCCGCTGGTGCGGCGGATCGGCCACGTGCGCACCTTCGCCTTCTTCACCGGGATGGCGGCGATCGCGGTGCTCATGCACCCGATCTTCGTCAATCCGCTGGCGTGGTTCGCCCTGCGGGTGGTCACCGGCGTCGCCCTGGTCGGCCTGTACACGGTGATCGAGAGCTGGCTCAACGTCCAGCCCGATCCGGCGCTGCGCGGGCGCATCTTCGCCATCTACATGGCGGTGAACCTGGGCGCGCTGGCGGTCGGACAGCTGCTGCTGGGCCTGGGCGTGGACGGCGGCTTCCTGCTCTTCAGCCTGGTGGCGATCCTGATCTGCGCCTCGGCGCTTCCGGTCACGCTGACCCGGCTTGCCCAGCCCAGCATCCCGCCCAACCCCCGGCTCGGCCTGCGCAAGCTTTACGGCGTCGCCCCGGCGGCCACGGTCGCCGCCGGCGTCTCCGGGCTGGCGATGGGCGCGTTCTGGGGCCTGGGACCGGTGTACGCCGGCCAGCTGGGCTTCGACCGCGAGGGCGTCTCGCATTTCATGGTCGCCACCATCGTCGGCGGCGCGCTGCTGCAGTGGCCGCTGGGCCGGCTCTCGGACCGGGTCGACCGCCGCATCGGGCTGGCGCTGATTTGCCTGGGCACCGCGGCGGTCTCCGTCGCGGCCATGCTGCTGGGCGACCGCGGCCCGGGCACGGTTTACGCCCTGTTTTTCGCTTTCGGCGGCCTGGCATTCTCGATCTACCCGATGAGCGTGGCGCACATGCTCGACACGCTGCCGGCGGAAGACCTGCTTTCCGGCTGTTCGAGCCTGCTGCTGGTGCACGGCATCGGCGCCGCGCTGGGCCCGGCGATTGCCGGCGAGCTCATGACGCGGAACGGGCCAGGCGCGCTGCCCGCCTACTTCGCGGCGGTGCTGGCGGCGCTGGCGGTCTTCCTGCTGCTGCGCCTGGCGGCGCGGCGTGGCCGCGCCCACCCGGCGCCCTTCCACCCGATGCTTCGCACCACCCCGGCGGCGCTTGAGCTGCTGCCCGAAACCCAGACCGAAGCCGACCTGGCTTTGACCCACAAGGAAACCCATTGAGCAACCAGAAAGGCGAATCCATGACGTCCCCCACCGAATCACCCGCCCTGGTGCTGGCCACCGACCTGGACGGCACCTTCCTCGCCGGCGAAGCCGGCCACCGCCAGCGGCTCTACCGCCTGGTCGACCAGCATCCGGGCATCACCCTGGTCTGGGTCACCGGACGCAGCCTCGAGGCCGTCATTCCCCTGCTTTCCGATCCTTCGCTGCCGCGCCCGGACTACCTGGTCTGCGACGTCGGCGCGACCGTGGCCTGCGGCCGGACGCTGCAGCCGCTACAACCCCTGCAATCGGGGATCGATGCGCGCTGGCCGGGTGAACACCTGGTCGCCGAAGCGATGCGCCGCTTCCCGGCGCTGCAACGGCAGGACGTACCCCAGGAGCGGCGCTGCTCCTACTTCTGCGACCCCGATGTGCTGGCGCGCCACCGCGACGACATCGAGGAGGTCGCGCGCGGACTGGGCTGCGACGTGCTCTACTCCGCCGACCGCTACCTCGACATCCTGCCGCCGCGCACCGACAAGGGGCGCACGCTGATCGCGCTGGCCGAACAGCTGGGGCTGGGCCGCGACCGCATTCTCGTGGCCGGGGACACGCTCAACGACCTGTCCATGTTCGACGCCGGTTTCCGGGGCGTCTGCGTTGGCCGTTCCGAGCCGGCCCTGCTCGACGCCACCCAGCGCCACGAGCGCGTGCTGCACGCCGAAGACCCGGGCTGCGGCGGCATCCTCGAAGCGATTTCGCACTTCGGCTTCCTGCCCGCCAACGACCCCTATGTCGACAAGCCCGCCAGCACCGGCGAGGGCAAGTCCGACCTGGTGATGGTCTACCACCGCCTGCCCTTCGATGAATCGGTGGAAGATGGCAAGCGGGTGCAGAAGCGCCACGCCTCGCCCAACGGCATCATCCCGAGCCTGCTGAGCTTCTTCGCTGGCGGCCAATCCGGATCGTGGGTCGCGTGGACGCTCGACGACGCCAAGCGCCCGGGATTCGAGGCCCGCAGCCCCGTGGACGCGGACCGTTATCCCAACCTGACCGCCGCCCGCGTGGCACTGGCCAAGGCGGAAGTCGATGCGTTCTACAAGCGATTTTCGAAAGAGGCCTTCTGGCCGATGCTGCACACCTTCTGGGAGCGCGCGCGCTTCCGCGAGGACGACTGGAAGGTGTTCCTGAAGGTCAACCGCAAGTTCGCCGAGGCCGCCGCCGCCGAAGCCGCACCCGGCGCCACGGTCTGGCTGCACGACTACAACCTGTGGATGGTGCCGGCGCGCCTGCGCGAACTGCGCCCCGACCTGAAGATCGCCTTCTTCCACCACACCTATTTCCCGTCGGCCGACATCTTCAACGTGGTGCCCTGGCGGCGCGAGATCCTTGGCAGCCTGCTCAGCTGCGACTACATCGGCTTCCACATCCCGCGCCAGGTCGAGAACTTCGTCGACGTGGTGCGCGGCGCGATGCCGGTGGAGGTGCTCGAGCGCGAAGGCTGCGCCCCGCGCTTTCTCACCTATGGCTGCGCCGTCGGCCTGGAGTCGATGATCACGCGCATGCGCGTCGGCGACCGCGAGGTCGGCCTGGGCGCGCATCCGGTGGGTACCGACATCGGCCGCATCCGGGACGCGCTGGCGCAGCGCGGGACCCGCGCGACGCTGGAAAAGCTCCGCCGCGAGATCAGCCCGCGCAAGCTGGTGCTGTCGATCGAGCGGCTGGACTACACCAAGGGCACGCTGGAGAAGCTCAACGCCTTCGAACGCCTGCTCGAAGCCCAGCCACACCTGGCCGGCAAGGTCACGCTGCTGATGATCTGCGTACCCGCCGCCAAGGAAATGACCATCTACCAGAAGCTGCAGACGCAGATCGAGCAGGCCGTGGGCCGCATCAACGGCAAGCATTCGCGCCTGGACTGGACGCCGGTGCGCTTCTTCGCCCGCAGCCTGCCCTTCGAAGATGTCGTGGCGCACTACGCGGCGTCGGACGTGATGTGGATCACCCCGCTGCGCGACGGCCTGAACCTGGTGGCCAAGGAGTTCGTGGCTACCCAGGGCATCGAGGGCGGCAAGGGCGTGCTGGTGCTGTCGGAGTTCGCCGGCGCCGCCGCCGAGATGAAGGGTGCGGTGCTGACCAACCCGCACGACCCGGCCGACCTGAGCGCCGCCCTCGGCCAGGCCCTGGCGATGGACTCCGACGAGGCCGAGGGCCGGCTGCGCCAGCTCTACGGCATCGTCGAGAACTACGACGTGGACCGCTGGGGCCGGGACTTCCTGGCCGCGGTGCGCGGCCCGGACGCTCACCAGAAGGCAAGCACCAGGGACGCGGTCGCGACCGTCATGGCCAAGGCGGCCGGCCGCAACCAGGCTGGTGAGGCCGACGCCGCCGCCTGATCGAGCACCGCCAGTGCGGCGGGCCCGGGCGATTCGCCGGTTACCCGCCGCCAGGCGAAGGCGAACAGCACGGTCACCGCGAACAGGACGCCGGCAACGATCGTGAAGTGGATGTCCAGCCAGCCCAGCTGGGTGGCGACGAACCAGGCCGCGCTGAAGACATGGCCGCTGGCAGTGGCATACAGCGCCGCGCGCGCCCCCAGCCGCCTGTCCAGGAAGGCCAGCGCGAAAACGGCCACCAGCGGCGGCGTGACGTAGGCGAAGGCCTGCTGCAGGTAGGCGAACAGGCCCGGGAAGGATTCGATCATCGGCGCCCAGAGCGCCGCCAGCGCCATCAGGCCCAGCGTGATCCAGCGCCCCAGCCGGGCCAGTGTGCGGGCGTCGAGGCCGGGTTTGCGCGGCTGCACGAAATCGAGCGTGATCAGCGTCGACGCGGAATTGAGGGCCGAATCAACGCTGGACATGATCGCCGCCAGCAGCGCGGCCAGCACCAGCCCGACCAGGCCCGCCGGCGCGTATTCGGCCAGCAGCCGCGGGAAGACCTCGTCGCCTCGCTGCAGGTCGGGCAGCAGCGAAATCGCCATCGCGCCGGGCAGCACCATCAGGAACAGGGGCAGCAGTTTCAGTCCGGCGGCCAGCAGCGCGCCGCCGCCGGCGGCCTTCATGTCGCGCGCGCCCAGCAGGCGCTGCGAGACGTACTGGTTCATGGTCCAGTAGTAGAAGCCCAGGATCGGCAGGCCGATGAGCGTGCCCAGCCACGGGAGGTTGGGGTCGTCCATCGGCCGGATCAGGCTCAGGTGGTCGGCGGGCATCGACGCCTTCACCGCGGCCCAGGAAAAATCGAACTCGGCGAACACGAGCCAGGCCAGCATCGCCGAACCGGCCAGCAGCACGACCGACTGCAGCACGTCGGTGTAGACCACGGCACGCAGGCCGCCGGCGGCGGTGTAGATGCCGGCGAACACCGCCAGCGCGGCGATGGTGCCGCCCAGCGGCAGGCCCGGGAAGAAAACCTGCAGCACCAGCGCGCCCGCGAACAGGCTGCCAGCGGTGTCGAGCACGATCGACAGGAAG
This sequence comes from uncultured Arenimonas sp., assembly GCA_963973175.1. Taxonomy (GTDB): domain Bacteria; phylum Pseudomonadota; class Gammaproteobacteria; order Xanthomonadales; family Xanthomonadaceae; genus Arenimonas. The sequence continues at coordinate 1,893 of CAXAYM010000075.1, read as the reverse complement.
ACCGACACGCCTGAAAGGTATTTGCGCATGCGGGCGTCGAAGCGCCGCTCCAGCAGCTCGGGCAGCGTGGTGATGCGATTGCCCAGCAGCGTCGGCGCCACGAACACGGCGGTGAACACCAGCACCAGCGCCGCCATCCATTCGTAGTTGGCGACGGCGATGCCACTGCTCCAGGCGGCGCCCGGCAGGCCGATCAGCGTGGTCGAGGAAATATTGGATGCAAACAGCGACAGGCCGACGACGCCGGCGCCGAGCGTGCGCCCGGCCAGGAAAAGTTCGTCGCTGTCGGGGCTGCGCCGGCTGACGCGCACGCAGACGGCGATCACCACCAGCAGGTAGATCGCCAGGACGATGTAATCGAGCGTTGCGAGCGCCCCCATGCTTCACAGGAAACCATGGATGAGGGACAGGTGCAAAAAACCCGGGGTTTTTTGAAGCTGTCCCCTGGTCCGCTCAGGCTTCGGCGATCTCGAGCTGCGCCAGCCACTCGGCTTCGAGCGCGTCCTTTTCCGCGGCGAGCTTTTGCTGGCGCTGCGTCAGCTGGCCGACTTCGGAACCGCCGTCGTTGCCATAGATCGCGGGATCGGCCAGCTGCGCTTCGACCTGCGCGAGCTGACCGGCCAGTTCGGCCACCTTCTCTTCGAGCTGGCGGGCGCGGCGCGCGGCGGTTTCCTGTTCGTGTTTGCTGCGCGCGGGGCCGGCGGCCTTCGCCGGTTTGGGCGCCGCCGCGGCGGCGGCCTTCGGCGCCTTCGGTTCATTGCCGCGCGAGCGCAGCCAGGCGGCGTATTCGTCCAGGTCGCCGTTGAACTCCTCGACGTGGCCATCGGCAACGCGCCAGAAGGTTTCGCAGACCAGGCCGATCAGGTGGCGGTCGTGCGAGACCAGCACGATGGCGCCGGGGAAATCGGCCAGCGCCTCGGCGAGGGCCTCGCGCATGTCGAGGTCGAGGTGGTTGGTGGGCTCGTCGAGCAGCAGCACGTTCGGTTCGCGGTAGGCGATCATCGCCAGCGCCAGGCGGGCGCGTTCGCCGCCGGAAAAACCATCCACGCTCTCGAAGGCGCGATCGCCGACGAAGTTCCAGCGGCCCAGGAAGTTGCGAAGCTGCTGCTCGCCGGCGTCGGGCGCGAGCTGCTTGAGGTGCCAGAGCGGGCTCTGGCCTTCGTGCAGGCTCTCGACGGTGTGCTGGGCGAAGTAGCCGATGCGCATGTCCGGGTGGGCCACGCGTTCGCCGGCCAGCAGCGGCAGTTCGCCGACCAGGGTCTTCACCAGCGTTGATTTGCCGGCGCCGTTGGGGCCGAGCAGGCCGACGCGGTCGCCGGCTTCGAGGCCGAAGCCGACGTCGTGCAGGATCGTCACGGGCGGGTAGCCCGCGTCGCCGTGGTTGATGCGGATCAGCGAGTGCGGCAGCCGCGCCGGTTCGGCGAAGGCGATGCGGAAAGCACGCTCGGCACGCACGGCTTCGGTGCCCTGGAGCTTGGCCAGGCGCTTCATGCGGCTCTGGGCCTGCTTGGCCTTGCTGGCCTTGGCCTTGAAGCGGTCGATGAAACTCTGCAGGTGGGCGCGTTCGACCTGTTCCTTTTCGTGGGCGATCTGCTGCTGGCGCAGGTGTTCGGCGCGCTGTCGCTCGAAGCTGGTGTAGTCGCCGACGTAAAGCTTCGCGCGGCCCTCGTGCAGGTGCAGCGTGTGCGTGCTCAGGCCGTCGAGGAACTCGCGGTCGTGCGAGATCATCAGCAGCGTGCCCGGATACTTGAGCAGCCACTGCTCCAGCCACAGCACCGCATCGAGATCGAGGTGGTTGGTGGGTTCGTCGAGCAGCAGCAGGTCGGACGGCATCATCAGCGCCCGCGCCAGGTTCAGTCGCACGCGCCAGCCGCCGGAGAAATCGGACACCGG
>CAXAYM010000074.1:0-8807 GCA_963973175.1 uncultured Arenimonas sp. | reverse complement strand
CGCCGCCGCGGCCGGGGCACGCCTGGCAGGCGCGCACCGGGACGTGCTGGCTGAGGACGCGGCCGTCGCGGTCGAGCACGCGTTCGATGAACCAGGGATCGACCAGGTAGCCGCCGTTGACGAACACGGTGTAGCCGCGGGCGATCGACAGCGGCGTCAGCGAGGAGGTGCCCAGGGACATCGACAGGTTTGGCGGCAGGCTTTCCTGGCTGAAGCCGAACTGGGTGATGTAGCGGCTGGCGAAATCCACGCCAATGGCATCGAGCAGGCGCACCGACACGAGGTTGCGCGACTGCACCATGGCTTCGCGCAGGCGCATCGGCCCGGCGAAGTTGCCGGCGTCGTTCTGCGGGCGCCAGACGTTGCCGGCGCGGTCGCGGAAGACCACCGGGGCGTCGAGCACGATGCTGGCCGGAGAGAAACCACGTTCGAAGGACGCCGCGTACACGAAGGGCTTGAAGCTCGAGCCCGGCAGGCGCTGCGCCTGCGTGGCGCGATTGAATTTGTTCAGGCCGAAGCTGAAGCCGCCGACCAGCGCACGCACGGCGCCGTCCTCGGGCTGCAGCGACACCAGCGCGGCCTGGGCCTGGGGCAACTGGGCCAGGCGCAGCTCGGCCGACTCGGGTTCGAGCGTGAGCCGGATGACGTCCCCGCGCTTGAACAGCTGGGCCGGGGTCTTGCGGGTCCAGCGCGTGGCTTCGGCGCTGAGCGTGAGCGCCGTGCCGGATGCGGTCAGGAGGTTGGCCGTGTCGCCTTCGAAACCGGTCACCAGCACGGCCTGGAGGCCACCCAGCGTCGGGTAGGCGCGCATGCGCTCGCGCAGGTCTTCGACCGGTTCGTCGGCGGCAATGTCGAGCTGCGCTTCGGGGCCGCGGTAGCCGTGTCGGCGGTCGTATTCCAGCAGGCCCGCCTGCAGCGAGCGCACCGCCGCGAGCTGGTCGTCCGAGACCAGCGTCGTATACACGCTCAGGCCGCTGGTGGTGGCCTCGGCGCCGTAACGCTGTTCCATCTCCGCACGCACCATCTCGGCGACGTAGGGGGCATCCACCTCGATCTTGGGCTCGTGGGGGCTGGCGTGCATGGGTTCGGCGCGCGCGGCCTCTTCCTCGGCTGCGCTGATCATGCCTTCCTCGCGCATGCGCTGGAGCACGTAATTGCGCCGCACCAGCGCCCGCTCCGGGTTGATGATCGGGTTGCCCGAGGATGGGAATTTCGGGATCGAGGCCAGCGTGGCGGCCTCCGCCAGGGTCAGCTGGTCGAGCGTCTTGCCGTAATAGAACTCGGCGGCGGCGGCGATGCCATAGGCGCGGTTACCGAAGAAACTCTTGTTGAGATAGAGCTCGAGGATTTCGTCCTTGCTCAGCTCGCGCTCCATCTTCAGGGCCAGGAAAATCTCGGTCAGCTTGCGCGTGTACGAGTATTCCGTGCTCAGGAAGAACTGGCGCGCGACCTGCTGGGTGATGGTGCTGCCGCCCGGGACGCGCTTGTCGTCGGTGGTCGCCAGCAGCCAGACCGCGCGCGCGATGCCGCGCCAGTCGACGCCCGGATGCTCGTAGTAGCGGGCATCCTCGATGGCGATGAAGGTCTGCTTGACCTGCTCGGGCACGTCCTCGATCTCGACCGGGAAGCGGCGAGTCTCACCGATGACCGAGATCAGCCGGCCATCCCGGGTGTAGATCGAAAGAGGCACCTGCAGCTGGACATTGCGCAGCTCCTGCACGTCCGGCAGGCGCGGCGCGATCAGCCAATACAGGATGGCCAGACTGGCCAGGCCAAGCACGGCGAGGCCGGCGAAAAGCACCAATGCCCGCCGGAGCAGGCGTTTGAATCGGGCCATCCAGGGCCCCTCCGAGGTTTACAGCGGCGTGGGTCGGGGAGTATAGAACGAGGCAGGGTCCGCCCGTGTCGTTGGGGGACGGCCGGAATCGGACCCGGAATGCGTCTTGTAGGGGAAGCCAGGGCCGGCCAGCCGGTCCCAGGGGAAGATCCAGGCGGGGGGGGGCATTGCCATTTGGGAATTTTTCGTTATTTAATGTAATGGCGCACCATTCGTGTGTAAGCGCCCGTCGGAAGGGGAGAAACCGTGGGTCTTTTCGGAAATGCCAAGACACCGCTGGTCGGCCTGGACATCAGTTCCACCGCCGTCAAGCTACTTCAGCTCACCGAGTCCGGCGGGCGGTACCGCGTTGAGCATTACGCGGTGGAACCGCTGCCGCCCAATGCCGTGGTCGAGAAGAACATCGTCGAGGTCGAGGCCGTCGGCGAGGCGATCAAGCGGGCCGTGGCCCGGTCCGGCACCAAGGCCCGGCACGCCGCGGCCGCGGTCTCGGGCTCCTCGGTGATCACCAAGATCATCCCGGTCCAGGGTGACCTGGACGAGGACGCCCTCGAGGACCAGGTGCAGCTCGAAGCCTCCAACTACATCCCGTTCCCGATCGAGGAAGTCAGCCTCGATTTCGAGGTGATCGGCCCGGTGCCGAACAACCCCGAGATGGTGCAGGTCATGCTGGCGGCCTCGCGCACCGAGAACGTGGAGCTGCGCCAGTCGGCGCTCGAGCTCGGCGGGCTCAGCGCGAAGGTCGTCGATGTCGAGGCCTTCGCCATGGAGAACGCCTTCAAGCTGGTCGCCGACCAGCTGTCGGTGCCCAAGGACGCGATCGTCGCGCTGGTCGACATCGGCGCCACGATGACCACGCTCAACGTGCTGCGCGCCCAGCGCAGCATCTACACCCGCGAGCAGGTCTTCGGCGGCAAGCAGCTCACCGACGAGGTGATGCGCCGCTACGGCCTGAGCTACGACGAGGCGGGCCTGGCCAAGCGCCAGGGCGGCCTGCCGGAAAGCTACGAGGTCGAAGTGCTCGAGCCGTTCAAGGAAGCGCTGGTCCAGCAGGTGAGCCGACTGCTGCAGTTCTTCTACGCCGGCAGCGACTTCAACCGCGTCGACCAGGTGGTCCTGGCCGGTGGCTGTGCCTCGATCGCCGGCATCGCCAACCTGGTCGAGGAGCAGCTGGGCGTCCCGACCGTCATCGCTAACCCGCTCGCCAACATGGCGCTCGGCCCCCGCGTCCAGGCCCATGCCCTGGCGCAGGACGCCCCGGCGCTGATGATCGCCTGCGGCCTGGCCCTGAGGAGCTTCGACTGATGGCCAGAATCAACCTTCTTCCCTGGCGCGCCGAGCGGCGCAAGCAGCGCCAGAAGGAATTCGTGACCATGCTCGGCCTCTCGGCCGTGGTGGGCGTGCTGATCAGCTTCCTGATCGTCGTGTACTACAACGGCCAGATCGAGGGCCAGCAGGAGCGCAACCAGTACCTGCGCGACGAGATCGCGGCCGTTGACGCCCAGATCGTCGAAATCGAGGCCCTCGACAAGAAGAAGGCCAACCTGCTTGCCCGCAAGCAGGTGATCGAGGAGCTGCAGGCCAGTCGCTCGCAGATGGTGCACCTGTTCGACCAGCTGGTGCGGACCATTCCCGAGGGCGTGCGCCTGAACTCGATCAAGCAGGCTGGCCAGGTGCTGACCCTTGAGGGCTCGGCGCAGTCCAACGCGCGGGTCAGCTCCTACATGCGCAACCTGGAGGAGTCAGGCTGGATGGCCAACCCGGACCTGTCGATCATCGAAGCCAAGGGTGAAGACGCGGGCCTGCCCAATGCGTTCTCCCTGAAGGTCCAGATGGTCACGCCCAACTCCAGCGCGAATGCCGAGGCGGACGCCGCGCCGGCTGAAGGCGACGCGGTCGTGGGAGGTGTCCAGTGAGCAAGAAAGTCGACCTTCGCAGCCTCGATTTCAATAATTCCGGTGCCTGGCCGACCCAGGTCAAGATGGGTGCCTGCGTCCTGCTGGTGGCCCTCATCATCGGCCTGGGCTGGTACCTGTTCGTCAGCGATCGCCGGCTCACCCTCGAAACCGAGGAGGCGACCGAGGTCCAGCTGCGCGAAGAGTTCCAGGGCAAGCAGGGCCGGGCCGCCAACCTCGAGCCGCTCAAGCAGCAGCTGGCACAGATGGAAGTGATGCTGCAGCAGATGCTGCGCCAGCTGCCGAGCAAGAACGAGATGCCCGACCTGATCGTCGACATTTCGCAGACGGCGCTTGCGGCGGGCATCAGCAACGAGCTCTTCCAGCCCGGCGCCGAAAGCCAGCTCGAGTTCTATGCCGAAAAGCCGATCCAGCTGCGCATGGTGGGCTCCTACCACCAGTTCGGCGCCTTCGTCAGCGGCGTGGCCTCGCTGCCGCGCGTGGTCATCATGACCATGCACGACATCTCGCTCGAGCCGCGCGAGGACGCCGAGGGCACGCTGGTGCTGTCGGGCACGGTCAAGACCTACCGGTACCTCGATGAAGACGAGGAAGTCGCCGAGGTGGCGACCGACGGAAGCACCGAGGCAACCACCACCGAGGGAGGCGCCCAGTGATGGCCCCGTCCATGACCCGTAAAGCCATGAGCGGGCTGCTGATCGCGGCCATCGCGCTGTCCCTGTCGGCATGCACCCGCGGCAAGCGTGACCTCGAGGCCTGGGTGGCCGAGGTCAAGGCCCGCCCGGCGCCGCCGCTGGACCCGCTGCCGGTGATGAAGCAGTTCGAGACCTTTGAATATGCCGCGCAGGACCTGCGCGACCCGTTCGCCCAGCCGAGCGCCGACCGCGACAGCAACAATGCGCTGCGGCCGGATCCGAACCGGCGCAAGGAGGTCCTCGAGGCCTTCCCGCTGGACAGCCTGGACATGGTCGGCACGATCGGTGGTGGCACCGGCGTCGTCGGACTGGTGATGGGACCGGACAAGGTCACGCATCGCGTGCGCGCCGGCAACTACCTGGGTCTCAACGACGGTCGGATCACCGCGGTTTATGAAGACCGCATCGAGATCGTCGAACTCGTACCGGATGGGGCGGGGGGCTGGCTGGAACGCCCGGCCCGTATCGCCCTTGAAGACAATTGATTGGGGGAATGCACGATGACCGCGAATAAAACGATCGGCGAGGGGATGGGCACCAAGCGTCGCTGGGTGCTGGCCATGGGAGCGCTCGCCGTCGGCATGGCGACGTCGCTGTCCGCGCTGGCAGCGAACGTCCTGCAGGACGTGCGTTATGCCTCGGCCCCCGGAGGCAAGGTGGACATCACCCTGGAGTTCTCCGAACCCGTCGGTGACGTGCAGGCCTTCACGACCGACACGCCGCCGCGCATCGCGATGGACCTGCCCGGGACCAGCAATGGCCTGGACCAGCGCCGCATCGTGATTGGCAGTGGCGCGACGTCGGCGGTTTCCGCCGTCGAGGCCGGCGGCCGCACCCGCGTCGTGGTGGACCTGTTCCGCCCGGCGGGCTACACGACCCGTGCGACCGGCAACCTGCTGGTCCTCACGGTGGATGGCGGCGCGCAGCCGAACAACCTGGCCACCGGGCCGGACCCGACCAAGAAGGTCGCGACCGCCCTTGAAGTCGCCAACATCGACTTCCGTCGCGGTGAAAACGGCGCCGGCCGCGTCATCCTGAAGTTCAATGGCGACGGCGCCGCCGCGGACATGCGCAACGAAGGCAACCGCCTGGTTGTCGACGTCGCCAACGCCAGCATCCCGGAGGCCCTGCGCCGCCGGCTGGACGTGACCGACTTCGCCACCCCGGTCAAGAGCCTCGAGCCCAACGCCAATGCCGGCAGCACCCGCCTGGTGATCCACACCAACGGCGCCGTCGAGTCCATGGCCTACCAGACCGGCAACGAATACGTCGTCGAAGTCACGCCCAAGCGTGGTGCGGCGGGTCCGGTGGTCGCCGGCGCGCCCGGCCGTGCGGCCGGCGCCGTGGCCGGTGAGCCGGAAGCCAAGCGCTACGGCGGCCGACCGGTCACCTTCAACTTCCAGGACGTGCCGGTCCGCACGGTGCTGCAGCTGATCGCGGAGGAGTCCGGCCTGAACGTGGTCGCGGCCGACACCGTCGAAGGCAATGTCACCCTGCGCCTGATCAACGTGCCCTGGGACCAGGCGATGGACATCGTGCTGCGCGCGAAGCAGCTCGACAAGCGCCGCGACGGCAACGTGATCTGGGTGGCCCCGCAGAAGGAAATCGCCGAGTTCGAGCAGGCGGTGGCTGACGCACGTATCGCCAACGAAGTCCGCGAGCCGCTGGTCACCGAGTACATCCCGGTGAACTACGGCATCGCCGAGGACCTGGCGGACCTGTTGACCGAAGACAGCAAGCAGGCCCAGACGACCGGCGGATCCTCGGCTGGTGGCGGCCAATCCCAGCTCACGGGCGGCGGCTTCCTCTCGCCCCGCGGCAGCGTCAGCTTCGACTCGCGCACCAACACCCTGCTTGTGGTCGACATCCAGAGCAAGGTGGACGAAATCAAGAACATGCTGGCCATCCTGGACCGTCCGGTGGACCAGGTCCTGATCGAAGCCCGCATCGTGGTGGCCACCGAGGTGTTCGCCCGCGAGTTGGGCGTGATGTTCGGTGTGCAGGACCGTACCGGCACCCTCCCCGCCAGCAACGAAACCACCACCGACTCGGGCTTCATGGTCGACATGCCGGTGAGCGCGGCAGCCGGCGTCTTCAACCTGAGCATCCTGCGCCAGGACATCGCCCTGGACCTGGAGCTCTCGGCGCTTGAGGAAGAGGGCCGCGGTGAAGTGGTGTCCAACCCGCGCGTGATCACCGCCAACCAGCGCGAAGCGATCATCCGCCAGGGTGACGAGGTCGCCTACCTGACCTTCCAGCCTGCCACCACGCCCGGCTCCATTGGCCAGACGACCGTCGAATTCAAGGAAGTGCTGCTTGAACTCAAGGTCACGCCGACCATTACCCAGGACGGCCGCGTCTACCTGAACCTGGCGGTGAAGAAGGATGAGGTCAGCGAACTGGTCGTCAACCCCGCCGGTGGCTTCGTACCGCAGATCGCCCGCCGCGAAGTCAGCACCGCGGTGCTGATCGACGATGGCCAGACCGTGGTCGTTGGCGGCGTCTACGAGTTCAGCAACCGCGAAGACCTGCGCAAGGTGCCCTTCCTGGGCGACCTGCCGGTCCTGGGCAACCTGTTCAAGAACAAGAGCCGCGGCATCGAGAAGGCTGAGCTGCTGATCTTCGTCACCCCGCGTGTCCTGCAGGTGGCGCACCGGGGCTCCTGACGGACCCGGGTGACTGAACCCACGGACAGGGCCGCGCAAGCGGCCCTGTTCGTTTCTGGCATCCTGAGGCCATGAACCCGTCGCTTCGTACCACGCTCAAGCCCGGCGAGCTGCTTTTCCGGGAAGGGGACCCGCCCGATACCGCCTACCTGATCGAAACCGGCGGCATCGAGGTGCGCGCCAGGCAGCGCGGCAAGGACGTGGTGCTGAGCCTGCTCGGCCCGGGCGACCTCGTTGGCGAGATGGCGGTGATCGACGACTCCCCGCGCACGGCCACGGCGATCGCCATCAGCGACACCGTGCTTTTCCCGATCGATCGCAGCCAAATCGCGGAACGGCTGACCGGTACCGATCCGATCGTTCGCTCGCTGCTCGAGGGCCAGCTCAAACGCTATCGTGGCGCACTCTCCGCCCTCCAGGGACGGGGTCCGGACACCGCGTCGCTGCCGATGACCACCTCCGAGCGCCTGGGCGTGAACAAGATCCGGCTGGAATCCCAGCTACGCGAGGCGCTGGCCGCACGCGCGCTGGAACTGAGCCTGCAGCCCCTGCTCGACGTCGACCGCGGCCGCATTGCCGGCTATGAAGCCCTGGTCCGATGGCACCACCCCGAACGCGGTCCCATTTCTCCCGCGGAATTCGTCGCCCTGGCCGAGGAAACCTCGCTGATCGTGCCGGTGGGCGAGTACGTGATGGACGCCGCCTGCGAATCGGTCGCGCGCCTGGTGGAAGCCGGCCACGGCCAACCCTTCGTCGCCGTGAATGTCTCCGCGCGCCAGCTTTCCCACCCCGGCCTGGTCGAACGCATCGTCGCGCGTGCCGATGCCGCCCGTTTGCCGCGCGGCACCCTCAAGCTCGAGATCACCGAAAGCCAGGTGCTCGACTACGACCTGGTCGGGCAGGTGATCTCCCTGTGCCACGGCCACGGCATCAAGGTGGCGCTGGACGACTTCGGTACCGGCTACTCGCATCTTGCCCACCTGCACCGGCTCGAGTTCGACGTGCTCAAGGTCGACCAGGCCTTCTCCCGCCACATGGTCGGCGATCCCCGGGCGATGGCCGTGGTCGAAGCCATCGTGCAACTGGGCAGGGCCCTGCAGGCCGACATCGTCGTCGAGGGCGTCGAGACACCGGCCCAGCTGCAGGCACTTCGCCGCCTGGGCTGCCATTACGCGCAGGGATACCTGATCGGTCGCCCCCGAACGCTGCTGGAGATCCTGGCCGAACCCCCGCCAGGTCCGTTCGGCGGCTGAGGTAAGCTTCGTCCAGACCCAGGCCGCACGGAGCGCCAGGAATGCCCTCGATGTCACTGCACACCCGCATGCTGCTCGGCTTCATCGCCGGCACCGTGCTCGGACTCGCCGCCAATCTCTTCGCCGCCGACGCCGGGTGGCTCAACGCCATCGTCACCTATGTCGCCGATCCGGTTGGCCAGCTGTTCCTGCGGCTGCTGTTCATGCTGGTCATTCCGCTGGTGTTCTCGGCGCTGGTGCTGGGCGTGGTGGAAATCGGCGATCCGCGCTCGCTGGGCCGCATCGGCGGCAAGACCCTGGTCTGGATCCTCGGCGTCACCACCATCGCCGTGGTCATTGGCCTGGTGATGGTGAACCTGATCCGGCCCGGGCAGGGCATTCCCGCCGAGCTCGGCGCCGAAATCATGGCGGGCGCGGGCGATCGTGCCACCCAGATCGCC
>CAXAYM010000073.1:0-8898 GCA_963973175.1 uncultured Arenimonas sp. | reverse complement strand
GCCCCGGGGCCGGCGATGTGTTCATGCGCCCCCCGCGGAAACCGATGTGTCCCCCAAACTCACACACCCGTCTAGAGTATCTGCTCGGCCGCCTTCCTCGGCCGTGCCGGCCGGGGTAGAGTGGGGCTTCGTCCCGCAGCGGAGTCCCGTTGATGCGCACGATCCTGGTCGCGAGTTCGAAAGGCGGCGCCGGCAAGTCCACGGTCGCCACCAACCTGGCCGCGTTTTTCGCGCTCGAAGGCAAGGCCACGGCCATCCTGGACGCCGACAAGCAGAAGTCGTCCACCCACTGGTGCGAAAAACGCGCCCATCTCGACTCCGCGGTGCTGCCGCTCGACGGCTGCCGCCGCAACTGGGACAAGCACCTGCCCGACGGCATCGCCCGGCTGGTGGTCGATGCCCCGGCCGGCGCGATGGGCGACGACCTCAAGGATTTCCTGGACCGGGCCGATGCCGTCGTGGTGCCGGTCTTGCCCTCGGCGATCGACATCGAGGCCACCGTGCCCTTCCTCGACAGCCTGGTCACCCACCCGCGGGTGAAGAAGGGCAAGCTGCCGGTGGGCCTGGTCGGCAACCGCCTCAAGCCGTGGACCAGCGCCTCCCAGCAGGCGATGGAACAACTCAAGGCCTGGCCCTATCCCCTGGTCGCGCAGCTGCGCGACACCCAGGCCTACGTGCTGCTGGCCGGCCTGGGCAAATCCGTATTCGACTACCACTCCGAGCAGGTGCGAAGCCATCAGGAAGACTGGGCTCCGCTGCTGCGCTGGCTCAAGAAATCCCTCTGACCGACAAGGACCGTCATGCGCGAACTGATCCTGCTGCGCCACGCCCACGCCGAACCGCCCGCCCCCGGCCAGGACGACCTCGATCGTCCGCTTTCGCTGCAGGGACAGGCCGAGGCCGAGGCCGCGGGACGCTGGCTCAAGGAACACGGCTACCTGCCCGACCGCGTGCTGGTCTCGCCCGCCCGCCGCACCCGCGAGACCTGCGAGACGGTGATGGCCTCCCTGGGCTACTCCGAGTGCCGCCAGGAAGACCGCATCTACGACGCCACGCCAGGCCGCCTGATCCAGGTCGCCGACGACAATGCCGACGTCTCCCGGCTGCTGATGATCGGGCACAACCCGGGCTTCGAGCAGTTCGCCGCGCTGCTGTCTTCGGGCCAGTCCGGCGATTTCCGCGGCATGCCCGCCGGCGGCGTCGCGGTGCTGACGCTGGCCGACGAAGCCGCGCTGGAGCCCGGCGTCGCCCGGATCGCTGCCTTCTGGTGGCCCTGAGCCGATGAAATCCGGCCTGGCCGTCGCGGCCGGCTTCTGGTTGTCCGCCTGGGCGCTGGCAAGCACGCCCGGCGATGCCCCCGTTTTCGACGCCGCGGCCTCGCAGGCCGGCATCGAGGTCGACCTGCGCATGGGCGGCCGCGTCCGGGGCGCCTTCCGGGCCATGGAAGGGCGCATAGACCGGCTCGACGACGACCGCCTGCAGGTGTCGGTGCGCCTGGACGCCCGCAGCCTGGTGCTCGATGGCCCGGAGTGGATGGAGCGCTCGATGCGTTCGTCGAAGTTCCTCAACGTCGAGGACCACCCTGCCATCCACTTCCGCTCCGAGCCTTTCCCGCCGGCCCTGGTGAAGGAGGGCGGGACGCTGGCCGGCAGCGTCGAACTGCGCGGCGTGACGCGGCCAGTGGCCTTCCGGGTGGACCCCTCCGCCTGCGGGGCCCCGGGTCGCGAGTGCAACATAGAAGTGTCCGGCGAGGTCAGCCGGCGTGATTTCGGCATGACCGCCTACCGGGTATGGCTGCGCGACGAGGTAGGCTTCCACTTCCACGTCCGCCTGCGACAAGACTGAACGCCATGTCCCCCCGCCTGGCCCTGCCCCTGCTCCTGCTGCTGTTCGCCACCGGCTGCAGCACCCTCAGCCGCGCCGACCTGCGTGCCTCCACGCAGATCATCGAAGCCGGCCAGGCCGCCGCGGCCGATTGCGTCGATACGGCCGATCCGGTCTGTCGCCCGGTCGCCTCCCCGCTGCTGGCCCTGGGCCGCGAGGCGGTGGCGGCATCGGGTGAGGACACGCCCCGCCACCGCGTGACCCTGCTCGACCGCGGCCAGGATGCCCTGATCGCCCGCCTGCACCTGATCCGCGCGGCCCGGGAAAGCATCGACCTGCAGAGCTTCATCTACGACGTCGATGACTCCGGCCTGCTGGTGCTTGATGAACTGCTCGCCGCCGCCCGCCGGGGCGTGAAGGTCCGCCTGCTGCTCGACCAGCTCTACGGCCTGCCCGACCCGGGCCTGCAGGCCGCGCTGGCCGGCGTGCACCCGAACTTCGAGCTGCGCCTGTACAACCCCACCTTCGGCGAGGCCAAGACCCAGCCCCTGGAATACGCCGCGGGCATCGTCTGCTGCTTCCGCAAGTTCAACCGGCGCATGCACACCAAGCTGCTGCTGGTGGATGGCACGGTGGGCGTCACGGGCGGGCGCAACATCCAGGACCGGTATTTCGACTGGGGCGAGGCCTACAACTACCGCGACCGCGACATCCTGGTGGCCGGCCCGATCGCCGCGGCGATGAAGGAGAACTTCGAGGCCTTCTGGACCTTCGAACGCAGCCATCCCGCGCACGCGCTCAAGGACGTGGCCGAGCGGCTGATCCGCGAAGACGCGGTGCCGGCGCACCGCCTGCTCGACCCGGCCCGCGAACGTTCGCCGCGGGTGCTGGCGATGGCCGAGGCCATCACCGATGGGGATGCCGTCTACGAGCGCCTTGCGCCACTGACGCTGCCGGTCGGCAGGGTCGAATTCTTCGCCGACCTGCCCGACAAGCACATCGGCGAGCAGCCCGCGCACGAGGACGCCTCGCGGGCCATGCGCGAGCTCGTCGATTCCACCCGGGACGAGCTGGTGGTCCAGACGCCCTACCTGGTGCTGTCGCGGCCGGCGCGCAGCCTCTTCCGCGAGATCCACAGGCGCGAAGACCCGCCCGAGGTCATTGTCTCGACCAATTCACTGGCCGCCACGGATGCCTTCCCGGTCTACGCGATGAGCCACAAGTACAAGCGCCTCTACCTGCGCGAGCTCGGCTTCCGCATCTTCGAGTACAAGCCCTACCCCGCGGATGCGCCGATCGACGTCGAGGCCACGGGCGCGCTCGGCCCGCAGACCGCCACCCTGCCCATCTTCGGCTCCGGTTCGGCCGGTTCGGCCTCCGGACCGGTCCCGCTCAAGAGCGCCGGAGTGCGCGTGGGCCTTCACGCCAAGTCCATCGTCATCGACGACCGCATCGGCGTGGTCGGCAGCCATAACTTCGATCCGCGCTCGGACAACCTCAATACCGAGTCGATGGTGGTGGTGCACGACGCCCAGTTCGCGGCGGCGCTGCGGGCCAGCATCCAGCGCGACATGACGCCGGCCAATGCCTGGACGATCGCCCGACAGGAAAAGCCGCCGATCTTCTCCGGCCTCAACTACAGCCTGGGCAAGCTGTCCGAGAAGCTGCCGATCTTCGACATCTGGCCCTTCCCCTACGCCAGCAGCTTCGAGCTGCGTGAAGGCTGCAACCCGCTGCCCCCCGGGGACCCCCGCTTTTATGAGTGCTACGAGGACGTGGGCGCCTTCCCCGAGGTCGACCTGCCCCTGAAGACCGTCTACACGCGCATCCTGACGGCCTTTGGCGCCGGCCTGGTGCCCATTCTCTAGGCGGCGCGGCCGGTGGCCGGATCGGCGCCGGCTTGCGTTCGATTGACGCTGCGGGCGGCCCGGCCTAGGCTGCGCGTTCCAGTAATCGTCTGCCGGAATCGCCCGCATGCCCCTTTCGATCAGCTTCGAACTCTCCGACCGCGACCTCGCCCACTTCACGAAAGCCATGGAATCGGCGCGCGCCTCGGCCGGCAACAAGTCCGCCGACGAGATCATCAACGCCGCGGCCGGGCTGCTCAAGGGCGCCGAGATCGCGGAGCTGCCGGACTTCATCGTCGAACGCCTGGACCGGCTGGACGCGATGATCGCCATGCTGCGCGACGAAGGCTGGCACCTGCCGGAAGAAGACAAGCAGCGCGTGCTGTCGGCCCTGGTCTATTTCGCCGATCCGACCGACGTGATCCCGGACAACGTGCCGGTCCTGGGTTACTTCGACGACGCGATCGCCATCGAAATGTGCGTCAAGGACCTCAAGCACGAGCTCGACGCCTACGACGAGTTCTGCGAGTTCCGCCAGGGCGAGGCCGAGCGCCGCGGCCTCGATCCGGCCAAGGCCGGCCGCGCCGACTGGCTCGAAGCCCGTCGCGACGAGCTGGTCGACCGCATGCACCGCCGCCGCAACCGCGAGCTGGGCGGTGGCTACGGCGACAGCTCCGGCTACGCGCGTCGCGGCTATACCTCGGCCTACCGCCCGGGCATGCTGCGCGTCCGCTGAAACCCCCGATGGACGACCCGTTCCGCCAGCGGCCCGGCGTCGATTACCTCAATGCCCTGCTGCCCGGCACCGCGCCGGGCAACCTGGGCATCGTGCTGACCGAACATGGCCCGGACTTCCTGCGGGCGACCATGCCCGTGGACGAGCGCACCAAGCAGCCCTTCGGCCTCCTGCACGGCGGGGCCTCGGTGCTGCTCGCCGAAACGCTTGCGAGCCTGGGCGGCTACCTGTGCCTGGACGCGGAATCGGGCCAGCAGCTGGCCGGGCTCGAGATCAATGCCAACCACCTCAAGGCCGTCACCGAAGGTGAAGTGACCGGCACCGCGCGCCCGATCCACCTGGGCCGCAGCACCCAGGTGTGGGAAATCCGCATCGAGGACGCCAAGGGCCGCCTGGTCTGCATTTCCCGCATGACCGGCGCCGTCATCGGTCGCTGAACGAAGCGTACCGCGGCGTCGGGTGTGGCCCGGCCCGTGTTGCGGCACAATGCGGCCAATGTCCGCACTCACCGAAACGGCCCGCCCGTCCCGCGACTGGCGCCGGCCGCTGCGCTACCTCTGGCGATTCCCGCTGCTGCTGCTGCACCTTCTGGTGGGGCTGCCGGTGACGCTGTTGCTGATCAATCCGCTCAGCGCCCGCATCGACGTGCGCGGCGAACGCCTGGACCACCTGGCCGTGCGCCTGTGGTCGGGCACGCTGATGCGCATCTTCGGCTTCCGCCTGCGCCGCTACGGCACGCCGCTGCCGGGGGCGGTGATGTTCGTGGCCAACCACGTCAGCTGGATCGACATCGAGCTGATGCACAGCCAGCGCATGATGGGCTTCGTGGCCAAGGCCGAGATCGCGCGCTGGCCGCTGGTGGGCTGGCTGGCCAGCCGCGGCGGCACCATCTACCACCACCGCGGCAGCAATGATTCGCTGCACGGCGTGATGCACCAGATGGTGCAGCGCCTGGAACAGGGCCTGGCGGTCGGCGTGTTCCCGGAAGGACGCACCACCCGCGGCGATGCCATCGCCACCTTCCACGCCCGCATCTTCCAGCCGGCGGTCCTGGCCGGCGTGCCGGCGCAGCCGGTGGCGCTCAAGTACGGCCTGCGCGGCAGCGCCCAGACCATCGTCGCCTTCGGCGAGCGCGAGAATTTCTTCCAGAATTTCGTGCGCCTGCTGGGCGAGCCCGGTCGCGTGGCCGAAGTGCATTTCCTGGAGCCGGTGGCCGCCAGCGAAGACGGGCGCCGGCGCATGGCCGATGCCTGCCGCCAGCGCATCATCGCGGCCATGGCGGGCTGAAGCCGGTGTCGGAGCCCCTGGACTACCGTCCGCCGCGCTGGCTGCGCAATCCGCACCTGCAGTCCCTGCTGGGCTCGACCACGCTGCGCCGCGCCGCCGGCCGGCGGGCCCTGCGTTGCCTGGGCGCGGTGACGTCCGAGCACCTGGTCGAGGTCGAGGACGGCGTCCGGCTGCAGGGTTTCCACAGCGCGGTTCCCGGCGCCCCGGCGCGCGGCCTGGTGCTGTTGCTGCACGGCTGGGAAGGCAGCGCCGATTCGAGCTACATGAGCCACACCGCGGCCACGCTGCTGGCGCGCGGTTTCGAAGTGTTCCGGCTCAACTTCCGGGACCATGGCGACACCCACCACCTCAACCCGGACCTGTTCCACTCCTGCCGCCTGGCCGAAGTGGTGCAGGCCGCAGCCGAGGTCTCGCGGCGATTCCCGGCCCGGCCGATGCTGGCCGCCGGTTATTCCCTGGGCGGCAACTTCGCGCTGCGCCTGGCGCTGGCGGCGCCGGCCGCCGGGGTGCCGCTGCTTCACGCCGCCGCCGTCTGTCCGGCCATCGACCCGGCGGCCGTGCTGCGCACGCTCGAAGGCGGGCCGCGTTTTTACCACTGGTACTTCATGAAGAAGTGGCGGCGTTCGCTGCAGCGCAAGCGCCAGCTGTTCCCCGAGCTGCATGATTTCGGCGACGACGTGCTGGCGATGGACATGCGCAGCCTGACCGGCTGGATGGTCCAGCGGCACACCACGCTCGGGGGCATCGACGACTATTTCGACGGCTATTCCGTCTCCGGCGGGCGCCTGGCGGCGCTGGAAGTGCCCGTGAGCGTGCTGGCAGCGGCCGACGACCCGGTGATCCCGGTGGATGGTTTCCCGGGCCTGGACCTGCCCGCGCACTCCCGGCTGGAAATCGCCGACTTCGGCGGCCACTGCGGCTTCCTGGAAGGCCTGCACCTGGGCGGCTACGGCGAGCGCTGGGTCGCCGACCGGCTGGAAGCCGCGGTGGGATCGGCCGGGGCGGCTACAATGGCGGTTTCCGCGCCTGCCTGAAGAAAACCCATGATCGTCGACATCATCGAAGCCATGCGCCAGGGCGACTTCGCCGCCGCGCTGGCCGCCTCCCGCGACACCCTGGCCGCCGAGCCCGACAACGCCGAAGCCCACCACCTGCTGGGCGTCTGCCTGCAGCAGAAGGGCGACCTGGCCGGCGCCCGCAAGTCCTTCGACCGCGCGCTGGAGCTGGCCCCGGACGTGGCGACCCACCATTTCAGCCTGGCCACGCTGAAGCTGTCCGAAGGTGACACCGCCGGCGCCACGCGCGGCCTCAAGGACACCCTGGGCCTGGACCCGAACCAGCTCGGCGCCTACGTGCTGCTGGCGCACATGGCCCTGGCCCGCGGCGACCTGCCCGAAGCCACCAGCAACCTGCGCCTGGCCCAGCGCGTGAACGCCGATCATCCGCGCGTGCGGGTGGTCGAGGGTTACGTCGCCCAGGCCGAAGGCGACGGCGAGCGGGCGCTGAAATGTTTCACCCTCGCGGCCGAGGCCGACCCGAACCTGGCCGCGGCCCAGCTGGCCCTCGGCCAGGCCTACCTGTCGCGCGGCATGTGGCCCTTCGCCGAGCAGGCCCTGGCCAATGCGCTGCGCCTGGACGCCGCGCGTGCGCCGTCCACCCTGCGTGGCCTGGTCGAGGCCCGCCGCCGCCAGGGCAAGGCCGAAGAAACCCTGGCTGCGCTGGATGAACTGATCACGCATGTGCCGGGCGACAGCCGGGCACTGACCCTGCGCGCGAAGCTGCGCGCGAGGCAGGGCCGCGGTGTCGATGCCCTGGCCGACCTGCGCGCCGCGCTCGACGCCAATCCTGCCGAGGAAGGCGCGCTGGGTCCGCTGATCACCCTGCTGCTGCGCGGCGGGCAGGTCGATGAGGCCCGCCGGCGCGCCGACGCCGCCGTCGAGGCGGCGCCCAACCAGGACGCGCTGTGGAAGCACCGCATGAACCTGGCCGGCATGCTGCGCGAGGACGTCAGGCCGGTGCTCGAGCGCTGGCAGCAGGCCCTGCCGCAGTCGGCGGCCTGCCTGGAGATGTGGTGCGCCTACCACGACGCCCGTGGCGAGCATGAACAGGCCTCGCAGTTCGCGGACCAGGCACTGGCGATCAATCCCGACCTGTACGCCGCCAACGTCTACAAGCTGCGCGAGGAGTTCCGCCAGGACCCGGCGCTGGCCCTGGCCCGCGCCGAGCGCCTGCTGCCCGCGGCCACGGAGGGTCCGGTCCGGCGCACCGTGCTTGGCTGGCGCGGCATGGCGCTCGACGCCCTGGGCCGCCATGCCGAAGCGGCCGGATGCTGGCGTGAGATGGTGCGCCACCCCTCGCCCGGCCAGATCCTGCCGCCGCCGGTGGCGCCCGCGGACGCTGCGCCGGCGGGCAAGGTGCCGGGCCGCCTGGTCTGGACGCCGCCGGGTGTTGGCGCCGAACACGTGCTGCGCCAGGCCAAGGCCCAGCTGGGCCCCAGGTTCCACCTCGAGCGCGTCGGCCGCGAAGACGATGGCGACGGTTTCGGCCTGCGCCGTTTTGCCCCGGGCCATCCGGAGGCCGGCAGCGCCGGGCGCTGGGAAGCGATGATGCGCGCGGCAGGCCTGGAGCCGGCGGAAGCCCGCGACTGGCTGCCGCACATCGATCCCTACACCCTCGCCGCGCTCGGCGAGGCGCGGGTGCTGGTGCTGCTGACCGATCCGCGCGACGCCCTGCTCAACTGGATGCTGCACGGCAGCCTGCAGAACTACCACTTCCTGCCCGACATCGGCGGCGCGGCGCAGTGGCTCGCCTCGGCGCTCGAGGCGGTGGCCGACGAAGCCGAAGCCTCCGGCCGCATCGACCTGGTGCGCCTGGATGCCGACGCCGCGGAGGCGGCCCGCCAGATCGAACAGGCCCTCGGCCTGGAAAGCCCGCTCGCGGGCCTGACCGGCAGCAGCGAACGCCTGCCGGCCGGGCACTGGCGCCACTACGCCGAAAGCCTGGCCGAGGAATTCGCCGTGCTGGCACCGGTGGCTGCCCGCCTGGGGTATCCCGCCGAATAAGCGGTGGCGACCCGCCGGCCTCAGCCGCCGGCGGGCAGACCCAGCAGCAGCGCCCCGCCCAGGCCGATGCGGTACCAGGCAAAGGGCGTGAAGCGGTGGTTGGCGATGTAGGCCAGCAGCCAGCGCACGGCCGCGAATCCGG
>CAXAYM010000072.1:0-8950 GCA_963973175.1 uncultured Arenimonas sp. | reverse complement strand
CGGCGGTGTCGGTGGCCACGCCTTTCGTGTCGCCGCGCATCTTCGAGAAATGGTTCGCGCTGCCCAACTTCTTCCTGCTGATGCCGGTGCCGCTGCTGACCGCCGGCCTGTTCGCGCTTTGCGAAAACAATCTCCGGCGCATCCGGCGCGGCGGCAAGGGGCGGGACTGGGTGCCCTTCGCCGCGGCGATCGGCATGTTCGTGCTGGCCTTCGCGGGCCTGGCCTACAGCGTCTATCCCTATCTGGTGATCGACCGCATCGAGTTCTGGGACGCCGCGGCCGCACCGGGTTCGCTCAAGATCATCCTGGTCGGCGCGCTGGTCACGCTGCCGATGATCATCGGCTACACGATCTTTGCCTATCGCGTGTTCTGGGGCCGCAGCACCGAGTTGAGCTACGAGTGAACCGGCCCGCTCAGCGGCATTCCGGCAGGCGGGTCGCCGCCGGGTAATTGCGGGCGCGGCAGGTCCACTCCAGGCTGCCGTCGGGGCGCACGTCAGGCAGCAGCCGGATCTCGCCGCCGCGCGCCACGTGGGGTTTCACGACGACGGCGACTTCGCCGTCGGGCCGCACGCTGATCGCGGCCACCGGGCCGCCGGCATGGCTGTCGGGATTGCCCAGTCCCAGCTGCGCCAGGTTGCGCGGCCAGGTGCCTTCGGCGACGTAGAACGCGTCCACCGCGGCCTGGATCGGCCGCGCGCGCGCCAGCGCGTCGGCGGCCTGGGCCTGTTCGACGGACTGGGGCGCCTTCGCGGACTTCATCTCTTCCCGCGTCAGCGGGGGTGGGCGGCCCCTGGGCGCCGGATCCGGCGTGGCCGGGGAGTCGGCCACCGGGAAGGTGGCGTAATGCACCGAGACCCGATACGCGACCAGGGCCAGCAGGACACTCAATACCAGCGCGACGAAAAGGGGTGCGACACGTTTCATTCGTAACCTGCAAGGCGCGACCAAGGGGCTCGCGCCTGCAGTCTAACCGCCATCAGTCCTCGTCGTGTCGAGGCCGGTAGGCCTCCACCAGCTGCCTCTGCACGCCGATCGGCACCGGCTCGTAGTGGCTGAACTCGAGTTCGTAGCGACCGCGGCCGGCCGTCGCGCCCTTGAGTTCGGTGGCGTAGTCGGTCAGCTCCGACAGCGGCACCTGCGCCTTCACCAGGATCTCGCCGCCGCGGCCGGCATCGGTGCCGTGGATGCGGGCACGCTTGCCGGCCAGCTGGCCGGTGATGTCGCCCATGTGTTCCTCGGGCACGCTGACCACCAGGTCGACGATCGGTTCAAGCACCTGCGGACGGGCCTTGAGCACCGCGTCGAGAAAGGCGCGTTTGCCGGCGGCCACGAAGGCCACTTCCTTCGAATCCACGCTGTGGTACTTGCCGTCGTACACGGTCACGCGCACGTCCTGGAGCTGGTAGCCGGCGATGGCGCCGCCGTCGAGCACCTGGCGCACGCCCTTTTCCACGGCCGGGATGAACTGTCCGGGGATGGTGCCGCCCTTGACGGCATCGACGAACTCAAAGCCCTTGCCACGCTCGAGCGGTTCGATGCGCAGGTAGACCTCGCCGAACTGCCCGGCGCCGCCGGTCTGCTTCTTGTGCCGGTAGTGGCCTTCGGCCGGTGCGCCGATGGTTTCCCGGTAGGCGATGCTTGGCGGCCGGGTGCTGACATCGACGCCGTAGCGCTCGCGGATGCGTTCAAGCATGACCCGCAGGTGCAGTTCGCCCAGGCCGCGGATCACGGTTTCGTTGAGCTCGGCATTGTGTTCGACCAGGAATCCCGGATCCTCCTCGGCCAGCTTGTGCAGGGCGGTGGCCAGCTTCTGCTCCTGGCCGCGCGTGCTGGCCTCGATCGCCAGGCCGAACATCGGTTTCGGGAAATCCAGCGGCCGGAGCCGGATGTCGTCCTCGTCGTGGCTGTCGTGCAGCACGGCGTCGAAATGGATGTCCTCGACCTTGGCCACCGCGGCGATGTCGCCGGGCAGGGCCTGGTCGATCTCGACGTGGTCCTTGCCCTGGAGCTTGAACAGGTGGCCGACCTTGAAGGGCTTGCGGCCGTCGTCGATGAACAGCTGGCTGTCGCGTCGGACCGTGCCCTGGAAGACGCGGAAGACGCTGAGCTTGCCGACGAAGGGATCGTTGACGATCTTGAAGACGTCGGCGACCACGTGTGCGCCGGAGTCGGGTTTGGCCTCGAACGCCTGGCCATTCTTCTCGAAGGGCGGGGGATTGCCTTCCAGGGGATTGGGGAAAAGCTTCTCGGCGAGATCGAGCAGTTCGCGCACGCCGACGCCATTGCGCGCGGAAACGAAACACACCGGCACCAGGTGGCCCTCGCGCAGGCACTGTTCGAAGGCGTCGTGCAGGGCCTGGCCGGAAAGTCCTTCCTCGCCGTCCTCCAGGTAGCGTTCCATGACCTGCTCATTGATCTCGACGACCTGGTCGACGATGCGCTGGTGCGCGTCGGCCACCGGGCCCAGGTCGGAATCGCCCTCGGGGTTGAAGAAACAGTCGACGACCCGCGTGCCCTTGTCGGCGGGCAGGTTGATCGGCAGGCATTCGGGGCCGAAGGCTTCGCGCAGCTCCTCGAGCAATACGGGAAGGTGGCCCGGATCGACGTCGATCTTGTTCACCACCAGCACGCGGCAAAGGTTGCGCGATTTCGCGTAGTCCATCATGCGCCGCGTGCCGTATTCGACGCCGGTGGCGGCATTGACCACCACGGCCACGGTTTCCACGGCGGAGAAGGCCGACAGCGACGGACCACGGAAGTCCGGGTAGCCCGGCGTATCGATCAGGTTGACGTGGATGCCGGCATGGTCGGTGCTGGCGATCGCCGTATTGAGCGAATGGCCGCGGGCCTTTTCCATCGGGTCGAAATCCGAGACGGTGCTGCCGCGCTCGAGGCTGCCTGCCGCGGGGATCGCGCCGCCGGCAAACAGCAGGGCTTCGAAAAGGGTGGTCTTGCCGGCGCCGGAGTGGCCTGCCAGGGCCACGTTACGGATCTGTTGCGTGCTGTACGACATGAGGCCGTTCCTCCCGTGGGTGGGTGGTTGGGCCGTCATGGTCGGCGGCGCGATGGCGCTGCCCCTCGGGTCGTCGAACGCGACCGCGCGTCGGTCATGGCGGACGCCCGGCAGGAGCCGGGGCGCCTAGCCTTCCACTCCCGCCGGCCCGGGTCAACTGCTGGCGTAGACTGCCGGTTCCGGCCGCACGACGGCCCACCCGAAGGAGCAGAGACATGGGATTCAAGCGCCACGCCACCGCCCACTGGGAAGGCAACCTCGAAAGCGGCCAGGGCCGCATGAGCACGCCGCAGAGCGGCCTGTTCGACGGCACCCGCTATTCGTTCAAGACCCGCTTCGGCGACGAAAAGGGCAGCAACCCCGAGGAGCTGCTGGCCGCGGCCCACGCCGGGTGTTATTCGATGGCCCTGAGCTTCATCCTGCAGAACGCCGGCCACACCGCGGAGCGCATCGACACCCGCGCCGACGTGCAGATGGAGATGTCGCCGGGCCCGCATGCCACCGGCGTGCACCTGACCGTGTCGGCGAAGGTGCCCGGCCTGTCGGCCGACGAATTCGCCGGCTTCGCCGACAACGCCAAGGAGAACTGCGTGATCTCCAAGGCCCTGGGCATTCCGGTGACGATGGACGCCAAGCTTGGCTGATGTCCTTCGCGGCGCCGTGTTCGTGCACGGCGCGGGCGGCGGCGGCTGGGAGTGGGCGATCTGGGCCAGGGTATTCGCCGCGGCCGGGATCGAAGTGGCTGCGCCCGACCTGCGGCCGGCGGCCGCAGGCCTGGTGGGCACGACGCTCGCCGATTATTCCGCACAGGTCTCGACATGGGTCGAGGCCGTGCCGGCGCCCCGCGTGCTGGTCGGCGCCAGTCTGGGCGGACTGCTGGCGGCGATGAATTCGGACCAGGCCAACGCGCTCGTGCTGGTCAACCCGATCCCGCCGGGCGGATTGCCTCCGGCGCCGGCGCGGCCGCAGGTGGTTCCCTGGGGGCGCACGGCTTGCCTGGCCGGAACCCGCAGGGCGCTGCCGGGGGCGGATGACGCCGCGGCGCTGTTCGCGTTCCGGCGCTGGCGCGACGAATCCGGCCGGGTGCTCGACCAGGCCCGGGCAGGCGTCGGCATGGCCGTTCCGGCAGTGCCGGTGCTGCTGCTCGTTTCCGAGGCGGACCGCGACGTGCCTGCGCAGGCTTCACTGGCCCTAGCGCAGGCCTGGGGCGCCACCGCCTGGACTGTCCCCGGTGGCCACGTCGACCCCTTGCTGGGCCGCGACGCCCCACGGCTCGCCCAGCAAACCCTCGCCTGGCTGACCAGCCCCGGGAGGGGGCCAGGGAACGCTGACGTTTCAAACACCGCCTGAGGCGTTAATGTTCCCCGACCCCATTGTCGGGATCGCCTGGGAGATGTCGATGCGCCGGATTTGCCTGTTGATCAGCCTCGCCGTGGCCGGTGGCCTGGCCCATGCGGAGGACGAGCACCTGCTTGTCGCGGGGCGCATCCATACCGGCGATGCAAAAACGCCCGTCGCCGAGGCCATGGCCTGGGATTCGACAGGACGGGTACTCGCCGTTGGCAGTGCGAAGGAACTTTCCGCGCGCTTTCCCCGGGCGAAACGCCACGACGCGGGCGACGCCACCGTCGTGCCCGGACTCGTGGATGCCCATGCGCACCTGATGAACCTGGGCTTCGCCCTGCTGCGAGCCGACCTGGTGGACGCCGCCAGCAAGGAGGAAGTGATTGCGCGCCTGCGTGCCTTCGAGGCGACGCTGCCCGAGGGCGCCTGGCTGCTGGGCCGCGGCTGGGACCAGAACGACTGGCCCGGCAAGCAGTTCCCGACCGCCGCCGACCTCGATGCGGCCTTTCCGGACCGCCCGGTCTGGCTCGAGCGCGTGGACGGCCACGCCGGCTGGGCCAACAGCGCCGCGCTGCGTGCGGTTGAACGTGATCTCACCGGCGACTGGCAGCCCGACGGCGGACGCATCCTGCGCGACGGGGCCGGCCAGCCGACCGGCGTCTTCATCGACACCGCCGCCGCGCTCGTGGATGCCGTGGTGCCGCAGCCCGATGGCGCCCTGCGCGAGGAGGCGCTCGAGCGCGCGCTCGAGGCGGCCGTGGCCAACGGCCTGACCGGCGTGCACGACATGGGCGTGTCCCTGGCGGACCTGCAGCTGATGCGGGGTTTCGCCGATGCCGGCAAGCTGCCGCTGCGCATCCGTGCCTATGCCAACGGCGACGCCGAGGCCCTGGACGCGCTGTGCGCGATGGGCCCCTACGACCACGCCTCGGGCCGCCTGGCCATGCGCGGCGTGAAGTTCTACGTCGATGGTGCGCTGGGCAGCCGCGGCGCCGCGCTGATCGAGGACTACAGCGACGAACCCGGCCACCGCGGCCTGCTGGTGACCGAGCCGGCGGCCTATGCCGCGGGCGTTGCCAAGGCCCATGCCTGCGGCATCCAGCCGGCGAGCCACGCGATCGGCGACCGCGGCAACCGCATCGTGCTCGACACCTATGCCGCGGCCCTGGGCGACCAGGCCGCCGGCGACCACCGCTGGCGGGTCGAACACGCCCAGGTCGTGCACCGCGACGACCTGCCGCGTTTTGCCGCCCTGAAGGTGATCGCGTCGATGCAGCCGACGCATGCCACGTCCGACATGCCCTGGGCCGAGGCCCGCGTCGGTCGCGAACGCCTTTACGGCGCCTACGCCTGGCAGCGCCTGCGTGCGCTCGGCGTGCCGCTGGCGCTGGGCTCGGACTTCCCCGTGGAATCGGTGGACCCGCGCCTGGGCCTGTATTCGGCGGTCACCCGCGAGGACCGCGAGGGCAAGCCGCCCGGTGGCTGGCTGCCGGACCAGAAGCTTTCGCCCGAGCAGGCCCTGCACGGTTTCACCGCCGGCGCCGCGTTCGCCTCCTTCGACGAAGAGGACACCGGCCGGCTCGCACCGGGCCTGCGTGCGGATTTCGTGGTGCTCGATGCCGACCCGCTGTCCGTCGAAGCCTCGCGCCTGCCGGCGCTGAAGGTGCGCTCGACCTGGGTGGACGGCCAGCGCGTCTACGCCGCCGACTGAGGCCCAGGACGTGTAGGAGCGCCTGAAGGCGCTCCTACAGTGGCTGCTTACCAGTCGAGGGTGCCGCGCACGACGGTTTGCACCTGGCCGCCCGACCAGACTTCGCCTTCGGCGTCGACCTGCAGGAACAGGCGGGCGTCGTGGCCGACTTCCCGGCCCTGGCTGACGATGTAGTCGCCATCGGCGTGGGGCAGGGCGCCGGCGTGGTGCAACCAGGCGGCCAGGGTGGCGTTGGCGGCGCCGGACGCGGCGTCTTCCACCTGCGCGGGTTGGCCCACGAAGGCACGCACGGCCAGGTCGTAATCGGCGCCGGTGCAGCGGGCGTACACACACAGACCCATGGCTTCGGTGTCCGCGGCCAGCAAGGCGATTTCCGCCCAGGGCGGCGACAGCGCGCGCAGCGACGCCTCGTCGCGCAGTTCGGCCAGCCACCAGCGGCGGCCGCCGTCCATCAGCACCGGCGGCAGCGTGCCCAGGGGCAGGCCGGACAGCACCGGCGCCAGCCGCGGATCGTCGGGCCGGCCGGTTTCCAGCACCCGGGCGCGCGGCGCGCGCACCGCCAGACGGCGTTCGCGGCCCTCGCCCTGCACCCGGATCGGCAGCAGGCCGACGGCGCATTCCTGCACCAGCAGGCCGTCGCGCGGCATCGCCAGGCCGGCGTCGAGCACGGCGTGGGCGCTGCCGATGCTGGGATGGCCGGCGAAAGGCACCTCCCGTCGCGGGCTGAAGATGCGCAGCCGGTAGCTGGCTTCCGGCGTCGTCGGCGGCAGCACGAACGTGGTTTCCGGCAGCCGGGTCCAGCGGGCGATGGCCTGCATCGCGGTTTCGTCCAGCGAACTGGCGTCGAACACCACGGCCAGCGGATTGCCATCGCCCGGCCGGGCGGCGAAAACATCGAGTTGTACGAACGGGTAGTGCATCAGGGGCTTCCTGCCCGGGGAGTACGGGAGATTATCAGCCCGGCGGTGAATCACCCCTCCACGCCCTTGGTTTACACTCGGCGGGCCCGTGCCCCGCGCACCGGTTTCCCCCAGCCAGAACCTTGACCATGACTCCTGCCGCGCCCGCCGCCGGTGCCGTCGCACCGGATTGGATCGTCCTGAAGTTCGGAGGCACCTCGGTGTCCCGACGCCATCGCTGGGACACCATCGGCGAGCTGATGAAACGGCGCGCGTCCGAAGAGGGCGCGAAGGTGCTGGTGGTGGTCTCCGCGGTGTCGGGCGTCACCAACGAATTGCAGGCGATCTGCGACGGTCACGTCGATGCCGCCGGAACCGCCGCGCGTTTCGAAGCGCTGGTCCGGCGCCACCGCGACTTCTGCCGCGACGAACTGGGCCTGGACCCCGACCGCGTGCTGGGCGAGCGCCTGGCTGCGCTGCAGTCGCTCGCGGCCGACCCGCGCCGCGCCGGCGGCGACCTCGCCTGGCAGGCCGACGTGCTGGGCCAGGGCGAACTGCTGTCCTCGACGCTGGGCGTGGCCTACCTGCGCTCGCAGGGGCTGGACGTGGGCTGGACCGATTCCCGTGACTGGCTCTCGGCCCGCGCGCTGCCCAACCAGAACGAGTGGGCACGCAGGCTGTCGGCGTCCTGCGATTTCGAGGGCGACGCCGCCCTGCGCGCCCGCTTCGACGCCGCCGGCCCGGCCCTGCGCATCGCCCAGGGTTTCATCGCCCGCGCCGAAGACGGCGGCACCGCGATCCTGGGCCGCGGCGGCTCCGATACCTCCGCGGCCTATCTCGGCGCGCTGCTCAAGGCCCGCCGCGTCGAGATCTGGACCGACGTGCCCGGCATGTTCAGCGCCAACCCGCGCCAGGTGCCGGAAGCACGCCTGCTTTCGCGCCTGGACTATGCCGAAGCCCAGGAAATCGCCACCACCGGCGCCAAGGTGCTGCACCCGCGCTGCATCCATCCATGCCGGGAGGCGCGCGTGCCGCTGTGGATCCGCGACACCACGCGGCCGGACATGCCCGGCACGGTCATCGACGCCTCGGCCACCACGGTGCCCGGCGTCAAGGCGATCAGCTCCCGCCGCGGCATCGTGCTGGTGTCGATGGAAACCATCGGCATGTGGCAGCAGGTGGGCTTTCTTTCCGACGTGTTCGAACGCTTCAAGGCGCACGGGCTGTCGGTGGACCTGATCGGCTCGTCCGAGGCCAACGTCACCGTGTCGCTGGATCCCAGCGACAACCTGGTCAGCACCAACGTGCTCGACGCGCTGTGCGCCGACCTGGGCCAGGTCTGCCGGGTGAAGGTGATCGCGCCCTGTGCCGCCGTCACCCTGGTCGGGCGTGGCATGCGTTCTCTGCTGCACAAGCTGTCGGATGTATGGGCCGAGTTCGGCCGCGAGCGCGTGCACCTGATCTCGCAGTCGTCCAACGACCTCAACCTCACCTTCGTGCTCGACGAGGACCTGGACGAAGACATGCTGCCGCGCCTGCACGCGCTGCTGGCGCAGTGCGGCGCGATGCCGGTGACCGAAACCGCCGTGTTCGGACCGAGCTGGCGCAGCCTGGACAAGCCCTCGGAAAGCCGGCCGCAGACCTGGTGGCAGCGTCTGCGGCCGCGGCTGCTGGAAATGGCCGAAGCCGGCACCCCGCGTTACGCCTACCACCTGCCCACCGTGCGCGACCGCGCCCGTGAGCTGATGGACGTGGCCGCGATCGACCGGCGTTTCTTCGCGCTCAAGGCCAATCCGCATCCGGAAATCCTGCGCACGCTCGAGGCCGAAGGATTCGGCTTCGAATGCGTGTCCCAGGGCGAGCTGGATCACCTTTTCGGCGTGCTGCCGGGCCTTGCGCCGGACCGCGTGCTGTTCACGCCCAGT
Organism: uncultured Arenimonas sp.; assembly: GCA_963973175.1. Taxonomy (GTDB): domain Bacteria; phylum Pseudomonadota; class Gammaproteobacteria; order Xanthomonadales; family Xanthomonadaceae; genus Arenimonas. The sequence goes on along the minus strand of CAXAYM010000072.1, from coordinate 55 downwards.
TTCGCGCCGCGTCGCGAGGGCGAGGCGGCGCTGGTCGCGGATGTCACCCAGAACG
>CAXAYM010000071.1:0-9048 GCA_963973175.1 uncultured Arenimonas sp. | reverse complement strand
ATTCGCGGCCGGAGGAGGCCGGATGCAACTGACGTTCCCCAATGGCGAACACCCCAGCGTGCCCCTGCAGGGCGAAGTGGCCGTGGGCACGCGCCCGGGGCTGCGGGTCAGCCTGCCCGGCAGCGGCCTGGCCGCACACCACGCCAGCTTCCTGAGCGACCGGCGCGGCCTCTGGCTGCGCGTCCCCAACGGCGCCCCGGGCGTGCACCTCAACGCGCGCCCGGTGTTCCGGCTGGCGCAGCTGCGCCCGGGCGACCTGGTTTGCCTGGACAAGCTCCGGGTGGTGGTCAAGGCCGACGAGCAGCCCGCCATCGAGCAGCGCATCCCGTCCGCCGCGCCGGCCAGCCTGGGGGACGCCCAGCGCGTGGCCGCCTCGCGCGTCGTGCTGCGCGGGCTGAGCGGTCTGCACTTCGGCCGCTGCCACACGCTCACCGAACCGCGCATCCTCGGCCGGTCGGCCGCGGCCGACATCCGGCTGGACGACCCGGCGGTGGCCGAGCGCCACGCCGTGGTCGAGTTGCACGGCGACCGGGTCATCCTGCGCTCGCTGGCGCCCGGCAAGGACGCCACCTGGGTCAATGGCGTGCCGGTGGCCGATGCCGTGCTGTCGCCTGGCGACCAGATCGTCGTCGAGCAACACCGTTTCGTGCTCGAGGCCCCGGGCCTGCCGCTGCGCGGCCAGGATGGCCTGGCCCGTTCGGCCGGCACCCCGCACACCCAGACGATGCGGGCCGTGGACGTGCCCGTCGCCGAGGACCCGGCACCGGCGCGCCACGACGAACCGGGCCAGCCCCGGGCCCGCGATCCCAACAGCCTGTGGTGGCTCATCGCCGCGGCCACCATCCTTGCCGCGGCGCTGACGATGCTGCTGGTCTACGCGCCCTGAGCGCGCCGCCCGCGCCAGCGCCACCAGCCGCGTAGTCCCAGCAACAGCGCCAGCACGCCGGCGTAAACCAGCGGCTCGCGCAGGTCGGCCTTCACCAGCCACAGGTAGTGGGCGACCGCCAGCACGCCGGCCAGGTAAACCAGCTTGTGCAGCTGTCCCCAGCGCCGGCCCAGCCGGCGCATCCAGCCCCGGGTCGAGGTGATGGCCAGCGGCAGCAGGCTCAACCAGGCCGCGAAGCCCAGCATGATGTAAGGCCGCTTGGCGAGGTCGTCGAACACCTGCATCCAGAACCCGCCAAGGTCGAGCACCAGCCATGTCGCCAGGTGCAGGCAGGCGTAGAAAAAGGCGTAGAGCCCCACCAGCCGCCGGAAGCGGATGGGCCAGGCCTGGCCGATGATCCGCCGCAGCGGTGTCAGCGCCAGCCCCAGCAGCAGCAGCCGCAGGGCCCAGGTGCCGGTGGCATGGGTGATTTCAGCGACGGGGTCGGCGCCCAGGGTGTCCTGGACCACGTCGCGCACCAGCAGGGCCAGGGGCAGCAGGGCCAGCGCATGGGCCAGGCCCTTGAGCCCGATCCAGCGCCAGTCGATGGTCCGCCTGCCTAGAACCACTTGCGCAGGTCCATGCCTTCGTAAAGCGACGCCACCTGTTCGGCATAGCCGTTGAAGGGCAGCGTGGGAATGCGGTTGGCGAACAGGCGGTTGCCGTCGCCGGCAATGCGGCGTTCGCTGGCCTGGCTCCAGCGCGGATGGTCGACGTCCGGGTTCACGTTCGAGTAGAAGCCGTATTCGCTGGGCTGCGACTGGTTCCAGCTCGTCACCGGCATCTGTTCGGTGAAATGGATGCGCACGATCGACTTGATGCTCTTGAACCCGTATTTCCAGGGAACGACCAGCCGCAGCGGCGCGCCGTTCTGGTTGGGCAGGTCCTTGCCGTAAAGGCCGGTGGCCAGGAGGGCCAGCGGATGCATGGCTTCGTCGATGCGCAGGCCTTCGCGATACGGCCAGTCGAGCACCGGGAAACGCAGGCCGGGCATCTGGTCCGGTTCGGCCAGGGTGGTGAAACCGACGTAGCGGGCCTTCGATGTCGGTTTGAAGCGCTTGAGCACCTCGGCCAGCGGCACGCCCTGCCAGGGCAGCACCATCGACCAGCCCTCGACGCAGCGCAGGCGGTAGATGCGTTCCTCCACGGTGTGCGGTCGCAGGATGTCCTCGAGCCCGAACGTGCCGGTGGTTTCTGCCTCGCCGCTGACGACCACGGTCCAGGGCTCGGTCTCAAGCGTGTGCGCGTTGCGGGCCGGATCGGCCTTGCCGGTGCCGAACTCATAGAAGTTGTTGTAGGTGGTGGCGTCCTGCCAGGTGGTCAGGGTTTCGCTGGTGCGGAAGCCGTCGGCGGAATCGGTGGCGACCGCCGCGGTCGCCGCCGGGGTGTCGTCGGCGCCGGCACAACCGGCCAGCGCCAGCAGCGGGCTGGCCAGGCCCAGCCCCATCAGCTGGCGGCGCGCGCGATACACCGGCTCGGGGGTGATCTCCGAGGCGGGCGGCTGGGGATATCGATGGCGGCTCATGGGCGGTCTCCGGTGTCCACGTTCGGGCGAAGCAGGTGGCTATACTCCTTCCAGAGGTCGCCACCGGGGAGAAGGATGCGCCTGGTCGAAGCGTTTGATTCGTCCACCAGCGTAGTTGCGGTGATGCGCGCCAGCGACGGGGTCTTCCTCGGCGTCAATCCTGCGTTCGAGCGTAGCACCGGCTACCGTCGCGAGCAGGTGATCGGCCGGATCCCCAACGAAATCGGGCTGTGGCCGGACCCGGGCTTCCGCGCGCGCATCTGGAGCGTGCTGCGCGCCGAACACCGGGCGATCGGCCTGGACACCGAGGTGCGTTGCGCCGATGGCCGCATCCTGCCGGCAAAACTGAGCTGCGAATTCGCGCAGGACGACGACGAAGGCACCGTGGTGTTCTGCCTTCTGCACCTGGGCCCCGACGTCCGCCCCGACCCGCAGGCCAGCGCCGGCACGGGGCCGCCGGCGGGCTTCTACCGCGCGCTGTACCTGGCCGCCGCCGAGGGCATCTATCGCAGCCTGCCGGGCGGGGGCTTCCTGGACGTGAACCCGGCGATGGCGCGCATCCTGGGTTTCGAGTCCCCGGCCCAGTTGCTCAAGGAATGCGCCCGGAACGCGGCCAGCCTCTATGTGGATCCGGCGCAGGCGGCGCAAAGCCATGCCCGCCTGCAGGCGGGCGAGCGCCTGGACCGGATCCGGGCGCGCGTCCGGCGACGCGACGGCAGCATCATCTGGGTCAGCGAAAACGCACGCGCCATCCGCGACGAACAGGGCAAGGTGTTGTTCTACGAAGGGTCCCTGGTCGACATCACCGCGCAGGTGGAGGCGGAAGAGGCGCTCCGGCAATCGCGCACGCTCTACCAGGTGCTGGTGGAGAACAGCCGCGACGGCGTGTTCCTGATCCAGCGGGGGCGGGTCGCCTTCGCCAACCGGGCGCTGGCCGAGATCCTGGGTTACACGGTCGCGGAGCTGACCGGCATCGAATACATGGCCCTGGTCGATCCGGGCGACCTCGAGGCCCAGCAGGCGCGTCGCGCGGCCCGCGAGGCAGGTTCGGCCGAGCCGCAGGTCTACGAGATCCACCTGCGCCGGCGCGACGGCCGGGTCATCCTGTGCGAGGTACGCGCCGACGCCGTCGACTACGATGGCGACATCGCTTCGACCGGCACCCTGCGCGACGTGACCGAAGAGCGGGCCCGGCAGCGCGCGGTCGCCGAGGCCGAACTGCGCTATCGCGAGCTGTTCGAGAACTCGCCGGCCGGCCTGTTCCGGACCGGTCTTGATGGCCGGATCATGGAGGTCAATCCCATGCTGGCCCGGATCCTGGGCTACGCCAGCGTCGGCGAGCTGCGTGCCAGTGCCACTGACATGCAGGGGGTGTACATCGACCCGGGCGAACGCGACCAACTCGTGGCGCAGGCGCTGCGCGACGGCGCCTTCGAACACTATGAGACCCGGGTCCGCTGCAGGGACGGCAGCGCCAAGTGGGTAAGCGCCAGCGTCCGGGTGGTGAATGACGAGCAGGGCCGGCCGCTGCACCTGACGGGGTCGGTGCTGGACATCGACGAAAGGCGGGAAGCGCGCCTGGCGCTGGCGCGCTCCGAGAGCAAGTACCGCACCCTGGTCGAGCACAGCCAGGTGGGCGTGTTCGTGATGGACGGCGACCGCTACACCTACGCCAACGGGGCCTTCGCACGCATGCTCGGCTACCGCGAGGCGGAGCTCGTGGGGCGGACCTGGCGCGAGATCATGGCCCCCGAAGCCGTGCCCCAGTCGGAGCGTCGCGATGCCGACCGCCTGGCGGGCAGGGCGGTGAGCCCGGACTTCGAGAGCTGCCTGCTGCACCGCGATGGCCACCGGGTCTACGTGCGGGTGAGCATCGGGCCGGTGCAGATCGACGGCGTCGAGCACCTCACCGGCACCGTGCTCGACATCACCCGCCAGCGCGAGGCCGAGGACCGCCTGCGTTTCCACGCCACCCACGACCCGCTCACCGGCCTGCCCAACCGCATGCTGTTCAACCAGAAGCTGGCCTCGTCGATGCTCGGCGCCAGCCGCGCGGCCGGCACGCCCTATGCGGTGCTGTTCCTGGACCTGGACGGCTTCAAGTGGGTCAACGACAGCCTCGGCCATGGCGCCGGCGACCGGCTGCTGGTGCAGATCGCCCGGCGGCTCGAGGACAGCCTGCTGTCGGACGTGCTGATCGCGCGCTACGGCGGCGACGAATTCACGCTCCTGCCCGACGGCCCCTGCGATGGCGACCGGGCCGAAGCCATCGCGCGGACGGTCATCGGTCTGTTCGAACAGCCCTTCGACATCGGCGGCCAGCAGGTTTTTTCGTCGGCGAGCATCGGCATCGTGATGGGCCGGCGCGACTACGAGTCGCCCGACCAGGTGCTGCGCGACGCCGACACCGCCATGTACCGCGCCAAGTCGGCCGGGAAGTCGGGCTTCGTGGTGTTCGATGAAGGCATGCACCAGGAAGCATTGAGCCGGCTGCAGCTGGAAACGGACTTCCGCCTGGCCTTCGAGCGCGCCGAATTCCGGGTGCATTACCAGCCGATCGTCGAACTGCGAGGCGGCCGCCTGGTCGGCGCCGAGGCCCTGGTGCGCTGGCAGCACCCGCGCCGTGGCCTGCTGTCACCGGCCGACTTCCTGCCCCTGGCGGAGGAAACCGGGCTGATCATGGACCTCGACGCCTGGGTGCTGCAGCAGGCCTGTGCCCAGCTGGCGCGCTGGCGCGCCGCTTTCCCCGCGCTGGCAAACCTTTCGATGAACGTCAACGTCGACGAGCGCCAGATGGTCTCGCCCGGCATCGTCGACGAGGTGCTGTCGCTGCTGCGCAAGCACCAGCTGCCGCCGGCCTGCCTGCGCCTGGAGGTCACCGAAACCGCCTTTCGCGGCGGCCGGGGCCAGGCCGAACAGCGCCTGCTGGCCCTCAAGGCCGTGGGGGTGGGCCTGGTGGTGGACGATTTCGGCACCGGCTATTCGTCGCTCGAGTCCTTTGCCTCCTCGCCCTTCGACGCCCTGAAGATGGACCAGGTGTTCATCCGCGACATCCAGAGCAACCCGCGCCACCGCGCGATCGTCCGTACGATCAACAGCTTCGCCGAAGAGCTTGGCCTGACGCTGACCGCCGAGGGCATCGAAACCACCGGCCAGCGCGACGCCCTTCTCGAGATCGGCTGCGAGTTCGGCCAGGGTTTCCTGTTCGCGCGGGCGCTGCCACCGGAGCAGTTCGAGCAAATGCTCTCCGGTATCGAGGGCATGGTCGGGTGAACGCCTTCCGGGGCCTCACGGCCCCGTGATAACTTGCCGATGCACGCCGCACGAGGACTCCCATGACACGCGCCTACAACTTCAGCGCCGGCCCCGCCGCGCTGCCCGAACCGGTCTTGCTGCAGGTCCGCGAGGAACTGCTGGAATGGCAGGGTGAACGCGCCTCGGTGATGGAGGTCAGCCACCGCGGCAAGGCCTTCGTCGAGTGTGCCGCCCGTGCCGAAGCCGACCTGCGCGAGTTGATGGCGATCCCGGATGACTACCACGTCCTGTTCCTGCAGGGCGGCGCCACCACGCTGTCGGCGCTGCTGGCCCTGAACCTGGCGCGCCCGGACCAGGCCGTCGACGTGGTGCTGACCGGCCACTGGGGCGAGAAGGCCCTGGACAACATCGCGCCCTCGGTGAAGGCGAACGTGGCCGCCAGCGGCAAGGACGGCGGTTATACCGGCATCCCCGACCGCAGCGGCTGGCAGCTGACCCCCGGCGCTGCCTTCGTGCACTACACGCCCAACGAGACCATCCACGGCGTCGAATTCCACGACATCCCCGACACCGGCGGCGTACCGCTGGTGGCCGACGTCAGTTCCAACGTGCTTTCCCGTCCCGTGGACGTGTCGCGCTTCGGCGTGCTCTACGGCGGCGCCCAGAAAAACCTGGGCCCCTCGGGCCTGGCCATCGCCATCATCCGCAAGGACCTGCTCGGCAATCACGGCCGCAAGCTGCCGCCGATCTTCGAGCTGCAGAACCAGGCCCGCAACGACTCGATGTTCAATACGCCGCCCACCTTCGCCTGGTATGTGCTGGGCCTGGTGCTGGAGTGGCTGAAGGCGCAGGGCGGGGCGGTCGCGATGGGCGAGCGCAACCGGCGCAAGGCCGAGAACCTGTATTCGGCGATCGACGGCTCGGGCGGGTTCTATCGGAACAACGTCCAGCCGGCGGCCCGCTCGTGGATGAACGTGCCGTTCTTCCTGCCCGACGAAGCGCGCGAGAAGGAGTTCCTGGCCCAGGCGAAGGCCGCCGGCCTGGTCGGCCTGAAGGGCCACCGCGCCCTGGGCGGCATGCGCGCCTCGATCTACAACGCGATGCCCGAGGCCGGCGTGCAGGCGCTGGTGGACTTCATGGGCGACTTCGCCCGGCGCCACGCTTGAAATGGCCGCCCGGAAAGCCGGCGCCGGCAAGGCCACGCCGGCCAGCCCCGAGCTGGCGCAGGTGCGCGAGCGCATCGACGGCATCGATCGCCAGATCCAGGAACTGATCGCCGAACGCGCGCGCTGGGCCCGCCAGGTCGGAAAGGCCAAGGGCTCGCTGACGGCCGCGATCGACTATTACCGCCCTGAGCGCGAAGCCCAGGTGCTGCGCCGGGTGCTGGACCGCAACGAAGGTCCGCTCAACGACGAGGTGCTGCTGCGCCTGTTCCGCGAAATCATGTCGGCCTGCCTGGCCCAGCAGGAGCCGCTGAAGGTCGGATTCCTCGGCCCGGAAGGCACGTTCTCGCAGCAAGCGCTGCACAAGCACTTTGGCCATTCGGCCAAGGGCCTGCCGCTGGCGAGCATCGAGGAAGTGTTCCAGGAGGTCGAGGCCGGCCATGCCGACTTCGGCATCGTGCCGGTCGAGAACTCGGGGCAGGGCACCATCCAGTCCACCCTCGACATGTTCCTCACCTCGCCGCTGAAGATCTGCGGCGAGGTCGAGCTGGCCGTGCACCAGTTCCTGATGTCGCGCACCGGCCGCATCGAGGACGTCGAGCGCGTTTATTCGCATCCCCTTTCGCTGGCCCAGGCCAAGGCCTGGCTGCGGCAACACCTGCCCAGGGCCGAGAAGATCCCGGCCTCGAGCAATGCCGAGGCGGCGCGACGGGCGCGCAACGCCGACGACTGCGCCGCGATCGCCGGCGAGAACGCCGGCCACGTCTACGGACTCAAGACCATCGCCGGTCCGATCGAGGACCGCCCGGACAACACCACGCGCTTCCTGGTGCTCGGCCGGGAGCTGCTGCCGCCCTGCGGCCACGACCGGACCTCCCTGCTGGTGTTCGTCCGCGACCAGCCGGGGGCGCTCTACAAGGTGCTCAGCCCCTTCGCCCGCCACGGCGTCAGCATGAACCGCATCGAGTCGCGGCCGGCACACACCGGCCGCTGGCAATACGCGTTCTTCATCGACGTCGACGGCCACGCCGAAGACGGCCCGGTGGCCGCCGCCCTGGCTGAGCTGGGCGAGTTCGCCGCCGACATCCGCATCCTCGGGGCCTATCCCGTGGCACTGCTCTGAGCATGGACGAGGCGGCTTTCTCCGCGCTCGCCCGGCCGGGCGTGCAGCGCCTGCGCGCCTACGATCCGGGCCTGGATCTGGTCGCGCTGCGCCAGGCGCACCCCGGCCTGGTGGAGCTTGGCTCGAACGAAAACCCGCTGGGCCCGAGCCCCGCCGCCCGTGCCGCCGCCGTCGCGGCGCTGGACCTGGCCCACCGCTATCCCGATCCACTCGGCGGGGCGCTGCGCCGGGCGCTTGCCGCCCACCACGGTGTCGCGCCGCCGCAGGTCATGCTGGGCAATGGCTCGCACGAGCTCCTGATGATGCTTGGCCAGGCCTTCGCAGGCCCTGGCGACGAGGTGGTGGCCTCGCAGTTCGGTTTCGCCGTCTACGGACTGGCCGCGCAGGCCGCCGGCGCCCGCCTGGTCCAGGCGCCGGCCCTGCCGGGCGGGCATGCGATGGCCCGCGGGCATGATCTGTCCGCCCTCAGGGCGTCCGTGGGCCCGGCCACGCGCCTGGTTTACCTGGCCAACCCCAACAATCCGACCGGCACCTGGTTTGGCGTGGGCGGGTTGCGCGACTTCCTGGCCGGCGTCCCTTCGACCGTCCTGGTGGTGGTGGACGAGGCCTACCTCGAGTACGCCACCGATCCGGGCCTTGAGTCGGCGCTGGGCCTGCTGCCGGCGTTTCCGAACCTGGTCGTCACCCGGACCTTCTCCAAGGCCTACGGGCTGGCCGGCCTGCGCCTCGGCTACCTGCTCGCCGCGCCCGGCCTGGTGGCCGTGCTCGAACGCCTCCGGGAGTCGTTCAATGTCAACGGCGCGGCCCTCGCGGCGGGCGAAGCGGCGCTAGCCGATGTCGGCCACGTCGAGACGGTCCGCCAGGCCAACGCCCGGGAGCGCGAGGCGCTGGCCGATGCGCTGCGGGCCCGGGAACTGGGCGTGTCACCATCGCAAACCAATTTCCTGCTCGTCGATTTTGGCGAAAACGCGACCGGGGTGGAGCAGGGGCTGGTGGCGCGCGGCGTGGTGCCCCGGCCCATGGCGGGTTATGGCCTGCCCACCTGCTTGCGCATCAC
>CAXAYM010000070.1:0-9095 GCA_963973175.1 uncultured Arenimonas sp. | reverse complement strand
CCTGAGCAACGACGACCCGATCCCGCGCCGGTTGTCGCTGTACGCGCACGTGCCCTTCTGCTTCAGCCCGTGCTTCTATTGCGGCTGCAACCGCATCATCACCCGCGACAAGGCGCGCGCCGGCACCTACCTGTCGCGCCTGGTGCGCGAGGTGGCGATGCTGGGCCCGCTGTTCGACCGCGACCGCGAGGTGCTGCAGGTCCACCTCGGCGGCGGCACCCCGAACTTCTTCAACGCCGGCCAGATCGGCGAGCTGCTCGAAAGCCTCAATACCCATTTCCGCTTCAGCCAGTCGCCGGCCCGTGACTTTTCGATCGAGCTCGACCCGCGGTTCGTCGACAAGGGTGATATCGAGGCCCTGGCCTTCATGGGTTTCAACCGGGCCAGCCTGGGCGTGCAGGATTTCGACCCGGCGGTGCAGGCGGCAGTGAACCGCCTGCAGTCCGTCGAGGAAACCCAGGCGGTGATCGACGCCTGTCGCCAGCACGGTTTCCGGTCGGTCAACGTGGACCTGATCTACGGCCTGCCGCTGCAGACCCGCGCCGGCTTCGGCAAGACCCTGGACACCGTGATCGCCACCCGACCCGACCGCCTGGCCGTCTACAGCTACGCGCACATGCCGCAGCTGTTCCGCCCGCAGAAGCAGATCGACGAGTCCCAGCTGCCCAGCCCGGAAGACAAGCTGGGCCTGCTCCAACTGGCCATCGAGAAGCTGTCGGCCGCCGGCTATCGCTACATCGGCATGGACCACTTCGCCCTGCCCGAGGACGACCTGTCCATCGCCCAGGAGCGCGGCGGCCTGCACCGCAACTTCATGGGATACACCACCCACGCCGACTGCGACCTGATCGGCATGGGCGTGAGCGCCATCAGCCACGTCGGGGACACCTACAGCCAGAACCCGCGCGACCTGCCGAGCTGGGAAATCGCCATCGACAACGGCCACCTGCCGACCTGGCGCGGCATGCAGCTCGACGCCGACGACGTGCTGCGGGCCGACCTGATCCAGCAGCTGATGTGCCAGGGCGAGGTGGACATCCCGGCGCTCGAGGAGCGCCACGACATCGACTTCGCCCGCTATTTCGCCGCCGACCTGGACCGGCTGGTGGCGCTGAAGGCCGATGGCCTGGTGGAAACCTCCCCCACCCGGATCACGGCGACCTCGCGCGGACGCCTGCTGCTGCGTATCATCGCGGCATGTTTCGACCGATACCTGCACCAGGCCCAGGCCGAACCGACCCGGTTCTCCAAGGCCATCTGACCCCGACGGGGGCCGCCGCGTGAGTCCGACGGCCCGCCGTCCCCGGCACAATCCGATCGCCGACGACGGCGACGAGCTGCGTTTCTGCAGCACCTGCGCGTTCTCCGACGCCTGCCTGTCGCAGGGCTACAACAAGTCGGACCTGATGGACCTGCACGTGCTGGTCGAGCACATCGGACCCTTCCACGAGGGCGAGCACATCTTCCGCGAGGGCGACGAGTTCAACGCCATCGCGGCGGTGCGCGCGGGCACGGTGAAGACCTATGTGCTCGACGCGGCCGGCCACGAGCAGGTGCTGGGCTTCCACCTTCCGGGCGAGATCATCGGCCTGAATGCGATCAGCGAGGCGCGCTACCCGTGCAACGCGGTGGCGCTGGACACGGTGATGCTGTGCCGGTTCTCGTTCCCGAAGATGGCGCTGCTGGCGACCCGGATGCCGGGCCTGCAGGCGCAGCTGTTCCGGCTGCTCAGCCAGGACATCGGCAAGGCGGCACTGCTGGCCGGCGACTATACGGCGGACCAGCGCATGGCAGCCTTCCTGGTGGCATTGTCGCGGCGCTTCGCCCAGCGGGGTTTTTCGGCGACGCGGCTGCACCTGACGATGACCCGCACGGACATCGCGAACTACCTGCGACTGGCGCCGGAAACGGTGAGCCGGGTGCTGCGGCGCCTGCAGGAAGACGGCATGGTCAAGGTCGACCGCCGGGAGCTCGAGATCCTCGACCCCGACCGCCTCGAAACCCTCGCCATGGCCGTCCTCCGCAACTAACCCGATCCTGCAGGAGCGCCTTCAGGCGCGAATCTTTTCGCCTTGTGGGAGGGGTAAAGAGCTGGGGCGCTTGACCTGCGTCAGTGACCAGGGGAGGCCTGATCCGGACCATGGCGGCATCCTGCAAGGAGAGCCGTCATGAGCAGCACCAAGAAACTGTGGTTGGGCCTCACCGCCCTGCTGGTGGTTTCGTTTTCCGCCCTGCTGTGGGTGGGCAGCGAAATCCACCGCGTCATGCCACCCATCCCGGAGAAGGTGCTGACCAGCTCCGGTGACGTGGTTTTCACCAAGGATGACATCCAGACCGGCCGCGTCGTCTGGCAGTCCATCGGCGGCCAGCAGCTGGGTTCCATCTGGGGCCATGGCGGCTATGTCGCCCCCGACTGGACCGCCGACTGGCTGCACCGCGAGGCCGTCGAGATCCTCGACCGCTGGGCCCGCGCGGAATACTCCGCACCGGGCTACGACGCCCTTGGCAAGAGTGAACAGGCCGCGCTCCAGTCCCGTCTGCAGGACATGATGCGCACCAACACCTTCGACGAGGCCAACGGCACCATCGTCATCGACGACGACCGCCTGGCGGCCATCCACAACGTCTCGGCGCACTACCAGAGCCTTTTCAGCAACGACCCGGCCACCAAATCGCTGCGCGAGGCGTATGCGATGAAGGAGTCGACCGTCGCCGACGCCGAACACCGCCGCCAGATGACCGCCTTCTACTGGTGGACCTCCTGGACCGCGGTCACGCAGCGCCCGGGCAAGGAAATCACCTATACCAACAACTGGCCCTACGACCCGCTGGTGGGCAACGAGCCGCCCTCGAACCTGTTCATGTGGACCGTGTTCAGCGTGCTGTTCCTGATCGCCGGCATCGCCCTGCTGGGCTGGCATTACGCCGTCAACCACGAAAGCGACGAGGACCCGAAACTGCCGCTGACCGATCCGCTGGCGGACGTGAAGGTGACGCCGTCGATGAAGGCCACCGCCAAGTACTTCTGGCTCGTGGTCGCGCTGTTCCTGTCACAGATCCTGCTCGGCGCAATGACCGCCCACTACCAGGTCGAAGGCCAGGACTTCTACGGCTTCGCGCTTTCCGAGATCCTGCCCTACTCGCTGACCCGCACCTGGCACACGCAGCTGGCGGTGCTGTGGATCGCCACCGCCTGGCTGGGCATGGGCCTGTACATCGGGCCGGCGATTTCCGGCCATGAGCCCAAGTACCAGGCGCTCGGCGTCAACGTGCTCTGGGTCTGCCTGATCATCATCGTGGTCGGTTCGTTCGCGGGCCAGTGGTTCGCGGTGATGCAGAAGCTGGGGCTGGCGAACAACTTCTGGTTTGGCCACCAGGGCTGGGAGTACGTGGACCTGGGCCGCTTCTGGCAGTGGTTCCTGTTCCTGGGCCTGGGCATCTGGCTGACCCTGGTCGGCCGCTGCCTGGTGCCGGCGATCCGCATGGGCGGTGAATCCAAGTCCATCACCACCCTGCTCTTCCTCTCCACCGTCGCGATCGGTCTGTTCTACGGCGCCGGCCTGCTGTGGGGCGAACACACCCACCTGTCGATGGTCGAATACTGGCGCTGGTGGGTCGTGCACCTGTGGGTCGAGGGCTTCTTCGAAGTGTTCGCCACCGCGGTCATCGCCTTCCTGTTCACCAAACTGGGGCTGATCAAGACCACGACGGCCACGGTCGCCGTGCTCTTCGCCACCATCGTGTTCATGTCCGGTGGCGTGCTCGGCACCCTGCACCACCTGTACTTCACCGGCACGCCGACCGCGGTGATCGCGCTGGGCGCCTCGTTCTCGGCCCTGGAAGTGGTGCCGCTGGCCTATGTCGGCTTCGAGGCCTACCACACCTTCAAGCTGGGCAAGTCGACGCCGTGGATGCAGCGCTACAAGTGGCCGATCCTGTTCTTCGTGGCGGTCGCGTTCTGGAACCTCGTGGGCGCCGGCCTGTTCGGCTTCCTGATCAACCCGCCGCTGCCGCTGTACTTCATGCAGGGCCTGAACCTGACCCCGCTGCACGGCCACACCGCGCTCTTCGGCGTGTACGGCATGCTGGGCATCGGCCTGATGCTGTTCTGCCTGCGCGGCATGAAGCCGCAGGCGATCTGGCCCGAGGCGCCGCTGCGCACCGCGTTCTGGTCGCTCAACATCGGCCTGTCCGGCATGGCGCTGTTCACCCTGCTTCCGCTGGGCATCATGCAGGTCAATGCGGCGATGAACCATGGTTACTGGTTCGCGCGCTCGGCCGAGTTCATGCAGCAGCCGATCGTGGACATGCTGGTGTGGATGCGCGTCCCGGGCGACACGATCTTCAGCGTCGGCGCCCTGGCCCTGGCCTGGTTCGTGCTGCGGCTGTGGATCGCCCCGAAGTCGGCCCCGGTGCCGGTGGATGGAGCCACCGAGGCGGCACGCTGATCCCCTGGTTCTCCGAAGCGTGATTATTGGGGCCACTCCGGTGGCCCCATTTTTTTTTGCGCCGGACCAGCAAAACCCGGGTCAGAGTCGACTTTTTGAAAAGTCGACTCTGACCCGGGTCTTGTGGCGGTTGCGAATGACTTGCGTCAAGGCGGCAAGGGCGCGGGCGCCCCACCATTGCCCCATGGATCGCCCAATCCCCCCGAACCCTTTTCCGCTGGCGGCAATCGCCGCCGCGCCGCATCGCCTGCTGTTTTTCATCGGCGCTGCGAACGTGCTGGCGGCGATGGCCTGGTGGACCGGCTGGCTGGGAGGACTGCTGCCCGTGCCGACGGTCCCGGCGGGCTGGATGCATGCCTTCATCATGCAGTACCAGGTGCTGCCGACCTTCATCTTCGGCTTCCTGTTGACGGTGTTCCCACGCTGGATGGCGCAGACCGACGCCAGCCGCTGGCACTACCTGCCGGTCGGGCTGGGTCTCGTCCTGGGCCAAGGGCTCACCCTGCTCGGCCTGCTGACCAGCTCCGCGCTGCTGCTCCACATCGGCGTCGTGAACACGCTGGCAGGCTGGATCGCCGCGATGGCCGTGCTGGCTGGCTGGCTGGCTCGCGACCGGAGCGGCAACTGGCACGCGGTGTCCTGCTTCGCCGGCCTGCTGATGGGCCTGGCCGGCCTGCTCTGCTTCGTCGCCTACCTGCACATGCCGCAGGAACCGCGGCTGGCTTTCGCGATGCTCAAGATCGGCACCTTCGGCCTGCTGGTACCGGTCTACGCGACGGTCGCGCACCGGATGTTCCCGTTCTTCGCCGGCAACGTCGTCGCGGGTTACCGCCCGTGGCGGCCGATGTGGCTGCTGGCGGCCAGCTGGCCGCTGTGGCTGGGCCACCTGGCGCTGGAACTGGCGCACCTGTACCAGTGGCTGTGGCTGGTGGACCTTCCGCTTCTGGCGATCAGCGGCCTGGCCCTGTGGCGCTGGTGGCCGCGCGGCAAGGTGCCGGCGCTGCTGCGCGTGCTGTTCATCGGCTATGCCTGGCTGCCGGTCGCGCTGGCGCTGTACGCCAGCCAGAGCCTGTGGTTCCTGGGCACGGGCGAATTCACCCTGGGCCGCGGTCCGGTGCATGCGGTGTCGATCGGCTTCTTCGGCAGCCTGCTCGTGGCCATGGTGACGCGCGTCACCCAGGGGCATTCGGGCCGGCCGCTGGTGCTGGGCAGGATCCCGGCGCTGGCCTTCATCGGCATGCAGGCCGTGGCGGTGATTCGCGTGGCTTCGGAATTCGCGGCCAACCCGGCGCCCTGGTTCCTGGCCGCGAGCCTTGGCTGGGTCGTGGTTTTCCTGCCCTGGGTCCTGCGTTCGCTCTGGATCTATGCCACTCCGCGCGCCGACGGGCGCCCGGGCTGAGGACCGTCCGATGATCGAGTTCTACTTCCAGATAAAGATGGTGCACATCGCCGCGGTGCTGGCCAGCGGCGGCCTGTTCGCGGTGCGGGGCGCCCTGGTCCTCGCCGGCGTGAAATGGGCGATGTCGGCGCCGCTGCGCTACCTGAGCTACACCATCGACACGGTGCTGCTGACTGCCGCCCTGATGCTGCTGACCGCGCTCAAGCTCAATCCCTTCGTGGTGCCCTGGCTGTCGGTGAAGCTGGCGCTGCTTGTCGTTTACGTCGTGCTGGGCAGCCTGGCGCTCAAGCGCGCGCGCAGTCGCCGCGCGCGCGCGGCGTTCTACCTGGCGGCACTGGCCACCTTCGCCTTCATGTATTTCGTGGCCCGTGCCCACCACCCGCTGGGCATCCTCCAAGGGCTGGCGGCGTGACCTCGCCCTCGATCCATCCCTGCTTCCTGGGCCCTTACGGCGAAAACGACGGGCTGCTGGAGAAACTCGTGGTCGAGTTCCTGCGTGACCACGTGTACTGGCGCCGCAACTTCCATCCCGAGGATCCGCCGGCGATTCCCACCGGCGCCGCCGGCGAGCCGGCCTACCGCGACTTCGAGGCGCGCATGCGGCGCGAGCTGCACGCGCTGTCGGCATCGCTCAAACGCTCGGTGCCTTTCCACAGCCCGCGCTACATCGGCCACATGGTTTCGGATCTGCTGCTGCCCGGGCTGGCCGCGCAGTTCCTCACCCTGCCCTACAACCCGAACAACGTCAGCATCGACGCGGCCCCGGTGACGATCGACATGGAGCTCAAGGCCGGCCTGCAGCTGGCCCGCATGTTCGGCTTCGTCGACGACACGACGCGGCCTGACTGCGCCTTCGGCCACCTCACCTCTGGTGGCACCCTGGCCAATTTCCAGGCGCTGCGCCTGGCCCTGGCCTGCAAGGCCTTCCCGGTGGCGCTGCGGGCGGCGGCGCCACCCGGCATCGACCTTCCCGACGACGACTGGAGCGCCTTCAACCTGTCGACGCCGGCCGTGGTGACGCTGGTGGACCAGTGGAACGCCTTCCTGGCCGGCCACCCGCCGCGCGAACGCCGACGCTGGCGGGCGCAGCTGGCCGCGCACCGGCTCGAAACCCTCGGCCTGGCCGGCTTCCTCGCGCGACACCCGGAGCTGGGCTCGCCGCGCGTGTTCGCGCCGGTCACCGCCCACTACTCCTGGTCCAAGGGCATGAAGCTGATGGGCCTGGGCCGCGCCCAGCTCGAACTGGTGCCCGAGCGCGGCATGCGCACCGACACCGACGCACTGGAGGGGATGCTGGCGCGCTGCCAGCGCGAACGCCAGCCGGTGCTGATGGTGGTCGGCGTGCTGGGCAGCACCGAGTTCGGCACCATCGACCCGCTGGATGAACTGGTGCACAGCCGCGACCGCTGGGCCCACGCCGGCCTGGGATTCGCGGTGCACGTTGACGCCGCCTGGGGCGGCTACCTGTGCACCCTGTTCCGCAAGCCCGACGGCAGCCTGCGGCCGCTCCGGGACATGCGCGAAGAGTTCCGCGACTTCCCGGCGCCCGAAGTCCACGCCGCGGTGGCGGCGCTGGGCCAGGTCGATTCGATCACGGTCGATCCGCACAAGCTCGGCTACATCCCCTACGGCGCCGGTGCCTTCCTCTGCCGCGACCAGCGGGCCATGCAGCTGCTGACCGAAGACGCCGACTATGTGTTCAGCAACGAGGAAACGCCGGATTATTTCCAGCGTTTCCGGCAGCTCGGCCGCTACATTCCGGAAGGCTCCAAACCCGGCGCGGCCGCGGCGGCGGTTTACGTCACCCACCAGGTGCTGCCGCTGGACCACGAGAACTTCGGCGCGCTGCCGCGTGAATCCATCGTCGCCACCGAAGCCTTCCGCACCGCGGCCACCCGCTTCGCGGCGCGCATGGAAGGTCGCCTGGTCTGCAAGCTGCCCTTCGAGCCCGACTCGAACCTGATCTGCCTGGCGCTCAACCCCGCCGGCAACACCGACGTGGGCACGATGAACCGCTTCGTGCGCGCGCTGCACCGCAGCCTGAGCTACGACCCGCGCCAGCCCGTGCAAACGCGCGAGTTCTTCGGCTCCATGACCACGCTGCGTCCGGAGGTGATGGGCGCGGAAGAAACCACGCGGGCGCTCGAGGCCCTGGGCCTGGACCCGGCCACGCTCGACGCCGGCGGCGAGGACGACGATCGCCTGGTGATCCTGCGGCACACGCTGATGAACCCCTTCCTGCTCGATACCGCCAACGGCATCAGCTACCTGGAAATGTACTTCGAGTACCTGGAGCGCCAGGCCATAGCCCTTGTTGAAAAGGCGGCGGCGGCATGAACGCCGACCGCGCCTGGCTCAAGGACGCGCTGGCCTGCCTGGCCCAGGAAGCCGCGCGTTCGGCCGACACCCACCTCCTGCGCCTGGACCTGCCGGCCTTCCCGGGCATCCGCTTCTACTTCAAGGACGAAGCCGCGCATCCCACCGGCAGCCTCAAACACCGGCTGGCGCGCTCGCTTTACCTGTACGCGCTGTGCAACGGCCGACTGCGCGAGGGCCAGGGCGTCATCGATGCCTCGTCGGGCAGCACGGCGATCTCCGAAGCCTGGTTTGCGCGCCTGCTGGGCCTACGTTTCCAGGCGGTGATGCCCGACTGCACCGCGCCGGCCAAGGTGCGACTGATCCGTTCGCTGGGCGCCGAATGCGTGCTGCTGCCGCCCGGCCTGGATGCCAGTGAAGTGGCGCGCCACCGACTGGCGCGGCAACAACAACATCGCCGAATCGATCCTGGCCCAGATGGCGCTCGAACCCGACCCCGAGCCGGCCTGGGTGGTCTGTGGCGCCGGCACCGGCGGCACCTCGGCCACGCTCGGGCGCTACCTGCGCTACCGCCGCCTGGACACCCGCGTCTGCGTCGCCGAACCCACCGGCGGCGCCTTCGCCGTCGGCTGGCGCACGCGCGAGGCCGGCGCCGCCGCCAGCCGGCCCACGCTGATCGAAGGCATCGGGCGCGGCCACGCCGAACCCGGCTTCCTCTACGACGTGGTCGATGCGGTGGAGGAAGTGGACGACGCCGACTCCATTGCGGCCTGCTGGTGGCTCGACGGTGCACTGGGCCGGCGCTACGGCGGCAGTTCGGGCACCAACCTGGTGGCCTGCCTGCGGCTGGCCGCCGGCATGCGCGAACGCGGCGAAAGCGGCGCCATCGTCAGCCTGCTCTGCGACCGCGGCGAGCGGTACGCCGAAACCCT
>CAXAYM010000069.1:0-9144 GCA_963973175.1 uncultured Arenimonas sp. | reverse complement strand
CCAGCTGGCCGCCGGCGACCTGGAGGCCGCAGCCCGCGCCCTGGGCCGGCGGTATGCGATCGCCGGCACCGTGGTGCGCGGCAAGCAGTTGGGCCGCCAGCTCGGCTACCCTACCGCCAACATCCGCCTGGCCGGCAAGCGGGCGCCGCTGGGCGGCATCTTCGCGGTCTGGGTGCACGGCATCGGCCCCGAAGCGCGCGCCGGCGTGGCCAGCCTGGGCACGCGGCCGACGGTGCAGGGCGTCGAGCCCCTGCTCGAGGCGCATGTGTTCGACTTCGACGGTGACCTTTACGGAAGCCGGATCAAGGTGGAGTTCGTCGCCAAGCTGCGCGACGAGGAAAAATTCGACGACCTGCCGTCCCTGGTCCGACAGATGGACGAGGATTCCCGGCAGGCCCGGCGCGCTTTGCGCCACGACATGGAAACACCCGGAGTGAGTGCGTGAGCGAAGTGACCGACACTGGCGGCAAGGACTACAAGCACACCATCAGCCTGCCCGAGACGGCGTTCCCGATGCGCGGCGACCTGCCCAAGCGCGAGCCGGGCATGCTGGCCGCATGGCAGCAGATGGGCCTGTACCAGCGCGTGCGCGAAAACGCGAAGGGGCGGCCGCTGTTCGTGTTGCACGACGGCCCGCCCTATGCGAACGGCTCGATCCATATCGGCCACGCGGTCAACAAGATCCTCAAGGACCTGGTGGTGAAGTCCAAGCTGCTGTCGGGCTTCGACGCGCCCTACGTGCCGGGCTGGGATTGCCACGGCCTGCCGATCGAACTGGTGGTCGAGAAAAAACACGGCAAGGTCGGCACCAAGCTCGACGCCGCGGCCTTCCGCGCCAAGTGCCGCGAGTACGCCGCCGAGCAGATCGAAGGTCAGTCGAAGGATTTCCAGCGCCTGGGCGTGCTGGGCGAATGGGACAAGCCCTACCGCAGCATGGATTTCGGCTTCGAGGCCGACATGCTGCGTTCGCTGGCGAAGATCGTCGAGCGCGGGCACCTCACGCGCGGCGTCAAGCCGGTGCACTGGTGCTTCGACTGCGGTTCGGCCCTGGCCGAGGCCGAGATCGAATACGCCGACAAGGTCTCGCCGGAAGTGGACGTGGCCTATGGCGCCCGCGAGCCGGCCGCGCTGGCGGCGAAGTTCGGCGCTGAGAGCGGCGGCGCCATCGTCGCGGTGCCGATCTGGACCACCACGCCCTGGACCCTGCCGGCCTCGCTGGCGGTCACGCTGGGCGCCGAGATCGACTACGTGCTGGTCGAGGGCCCGTCGCGCGCCGGCAAGCGCGTGCTGCTGGTGCTGGCCGAAGCCCTGCACGAAGCCGCGCTCAAGCGTTACGGCATCGAATCCCCCGTGGTGCTTGGCCGTGCCACCGGCGCCGATCTCGAAGGCCTGGTGCTGTCGCATCCGTTCTACGAGCGCGACATCCCGCTGATCCTGGGCGAACACGTCACCACCGAAGCCGGCACCGGCGCCGTGCACACCGCGCCCGGCCACGGCCAGGAGGACTACCAGGTCGGTGTGAAATACGGCCTGCTGGAAAAGTACACCCAGCCCCAGCTCAACCCGATCGGCGGCAACGGCGTTTACCTGCCGGGCACGCCGATCTTCGAGGGCCAGTTCATCTGGAAGGCCAACGACACTATCACCGCGCTGCTGGCCGAGCGCGGCGTGCTGCTGGCTTCCGGGAAGATGGAGCACAGCTACCCGCACTGCTGGCGCCACAAGACGCCGGTGGCCTTCCGCGCCACGCCGCAGTGGTTCATCTCGATGAGCCAGGCGAAGCTGCGCAAGGACGCCCTGGCGGCGATCGGCCAGGTGGGCTGGGTGCCGGACTGGGGCCAGGCGCGCATCGCCGGCATGGTCGAAGGGCGCCCGGACTGGTGCATCAGCCGCCAGCGCACCTGGGGGGTGCCGATCGCGCTGTTCATCCACAAGGTCAGCGGCGAACCGCATCCGCGTTCGGTGGAACTGATGCGCGCGGTCGCCGACCGCGTGGCGGAGCAGGGCACCGACGCCTGGTATTCGCTGGAACCTGCCGAGCTGCTGGGCGACGAGGCCGGTGACTACGAGAAGGTCAACGACATCCTCGACGTCTGGTTCGATTCCGGCGTCACCCACGAGGCCGTGCTGGCGGCGCGCCCGGAAGACGGCCTGCGCAAGCCCGCCGACCTGTACCTGGAGGGCAGCGACCAGCATCGCGGCTGGTTCCAGAGCTCGCTGCTCACCGGCATCGCGATGGACGGCGCCGCGCCCTACAAGGAAGTGCTGACGCACGGCTTCACCGTCGATGCGCAGGGCCGCAAGATGTCCAAGTCGGTCGGCAACGTGGTCGAGCCGCAGAAGGTCAACGACGCGCTGGGCGCCGACGTGCTGCGCCTGTGGGTGGCCTCGGCCGACTACCGCAACGAGATGTCGGTGTCCGACGACATCCTCAAGCGCACCGCCGACAGCTACCGGCGCATCCGCAATACGCTGCGCTTCCTGCTGGGCAACCTGCACGGCTTCGACCCGGCGCAGAACGCCGTGGCCCACGACAGGCTGCTGCTGCTCGACCAGTGGGCCGTGCACCGCGCGCACGCGCTCCAGGCCGAGATCACCGCCGCCTATGCGCGCTACGACTTCGCCGCCGTGGTGGCCAAGGTGCAGAACTTCTGCACCAACGACCTGGGCGCGGTGTACCTGGACGTCACCAAGGACCGCCTGTACACGATGCCGGTGGACAGCCTGGGCCGGCGTTCGGCGCAGACGGCCATGTTCCATATCGCCGAAGCCTTCGTTCGCTGGATCGCGCCGGTGCTGAGCTTCACCGCCGCCGAGGCCTGGGGTTTCCTGCCCGGCAAGCGCGAAGAGCACGTGCTGTTCTCGACCTGGTACGAGGGATTGGCGGCCCTGCCGGCGGACGCCGCCCTGTCCGCCGTCGACTTCGATCGGCTGCTCGAGCTGCGCGAGGAAGTGAGCAAGGTGCTTGAACCGATGCGTGCGGGTGGCGACATCGGTGCCTCGCTGGAAGCCGAAGTGGACCTGTCGGTGGACCCGGCGCTGGCGGCGAAGCTGGCGCCCGTGGCCGACGAACTGCGCTTTTTCTTCATCACCTCGCGTCTGGAGCTCAGCCCGGGTGCCGCCGGTGCCGCCAAGGTGGCTGCGAAGGCCAGCGAACACGGCAAGTGCGTGCGCTGCTGGCACTACCGCGCCGACGTCGGCAGCCACGCCGGCGATCCGCAGCTGTGCGGCCGCTGCGTCGAGAACGTCAACGGCGCCGGCGAATCCAGGCGGTGGTTCTGATGGCCGGCCCGCGTCCGAACGCGCTGGCCTGGCTGGGCCTGTCGGCCGTGCTGGTGGCGATCGACCAGTGGAGCAAGTGGCTGGCCGTGGCGCATCTGGAGTACGCCAAGCCGGTGCCCTTCATCGAGGGGTTCTGGAACTGGACCCTGGTGCACAACTACGGTGCCGCCTTCAGTTTCCTGTCCAGTGCCGGCGGCTGGCAGCGCTGGTTCTTCACCGGGCTGGCGATCGTCATCAGCACCGGGCTGGTGGTCTGGCTGGCACGCACGCCGCGCAGCGACTGGCGCTCGGCGCTGCCTTTCGCGCTGGTCATCGCCGGGGCCGTCGGCAACGTGATCGACCGCGTGCGCTATGGCTACGTGGTGGATTTCGTGGACTGGTACGTGGGCACCTGGCATTGGCCGGCCTTCAACGTGGCCGATTCGGCCATCGTGGTCGGCGCGGTGCTGCTGGTGCTGTTCAGCTTCAAGTCGCCGGCAGCGGCCGGCAAGGGCGGATAATCGCGCCATGGAAGTCCTTCTCGCCAACCCCCGCGGTTTTTGCGCCGGCGTCGACCGGGCGATCGAGATCGTCAAGCGCGCGATCGATTCCCTGGGCGCGCCGATCTATGTTCGCCATGAAGTGGTGCACAACCGTTTCGTGGTCGAGGACCTGCGCCAGCGTGGCGCCGTGTTCGTCGAGGAGCTCGACGAAGTGCCGGCCGGGGCGACCGTCATCTTCAGCGCCCACGGCGTTTCCCAGGCGGTGCGCGCCGAAGCCGAGCGCCGCGGGCTGAAGGTGTTCGACGCCACCTGCCCGCTGGTCACCAAGGTGCACATCGAGGTGGCCCGCCACTGCCGCGCCGGCCGCGACGTGGTGCTGATCGGCCACGCCGGGCACCCGGAAGTGGAGGGCACCATGGGCCAGTGGCGCCGCGAACACGGCGAGAACCACATCCACCTGGTCGAAGACGTCGCCGGCGTGGCGACGCTGCAGCCGACCCAGCCCGACAACCTGGCCTACACCACCCAGACCACGCTGTCGGTGGACGACACCCGGGAAATCATCGCGGCCCTGCAGGCGCGCTTCCCGGCGATCCAGGGGCCGAAGCACGACGACATCTGCTACGCCACCCAGAACCGCCAGGACGCCGTGCGGGTGCTGGCCGGCCAGGCCGAGGTGGTGCTGGTGGTGGGTTCGGTGAACAGCTCCAACTCCAACCGCCTGCGCGAGCTGGCTGAAAAGCAGGGCGCCCGCGCCTACCTGATCGACGGCGCGTCCGACATCAACCCGGAATGGGTGACCGGCGTGGCCCGGGTCGGCATCACCGCCGGCGCCTCGGCCCCGGAAATCCTGGTCCAGGATGTCATCCAGCGCCTGCGCGACCTGGGCGCCACCGGCGTCGAGCACCTGGAGGGCAAGCCCGAGGACGTGGTCTTCGCGCTGCCCAAGGAGCTGCGGATCCAGCTGGTAAATTGACCGCTGGGCCCCTGCAGGCCTAGAATTCGCGCCTTCCGCCGGAATAGCTCAGTTGGTAGAGCGGCGCATTCGTAATGCGTAGGTCGCAGGTTCGACTCCTGTTTCCGGCACCAGCTTGACCAGAACGCCGCTCCTTACGGGGCGGCGTTTTTCTTTGCCCCGGCGCGCGGAATTCCTACGGCGCCCCTGCTCGAGTCCCGCCACTCTTGTCGCGTCCAATGACGGGCGAGGGAGGAAAGATGAGCAGTTTCAGGAATCTGGTGGTCGCGGGCCTCGTGGCCGGCGGCGTGGGAATGGCCGGTATGGCGCAGGCCGTGCAGGGCAGGGGTGGGACGGCGTGGGAGCCGCAGCCTGCGGAGGTCTGCTCGGCGATGTCGGTATCCAAACACTACACGCTGGCCGATGCCGACTTCGGCTGGGTGCGCGACCAGCTCAACGCGACGCTGGCTACGGTGCCCTCCGACGCCGGCAGCAGCCTGCCGAAGTCGGTGGGTTTCCATATCCCGCCCGCGGCAGCGCAGTTCGGACTCCGGCTGGATTCCGCGCGCTGCGACCAGGTGTCCGGTCCGATCGACGATCGCGTACTCAGCGCCGCCACCCGCGGCCCGGCGAAGGATTGCCGCGATGCCGACTGCGACGATCCGGCGCCCGGCTGGACGGCGCCCGAGGGCTCGGTCATGGTGATCTGGACCTGCGTCAACGGCGTGTTCCGCGAAGTCGAATACAAGAAGGTGGATGGCAAGTGGAAGGCCACCAGCGTGCGCGAGGAGCGCGTCGTCAGCTGCCCGCTGCCCAAGGATCCGGGTGACGGCGGCGGATTGAAGCCGGACCCTGACAAGGGGTGATGCGCCTGGAAGGGGCGGGAGCATGCTTCCGCCCCGGTCAGGCGAGGTTCGGCCTTGCGGTGACGGAAGGGCCTATGGTGGTCCCATCGTTCGCCCAGGGAGTCCATCTGCCATGGCCGAAGCCGAAAAGCCGCAAGCCCGCCTGCATCGCATGGTGATGCCCGGCCACGTCTGTCCCTACGGCCTCAAGTCCCGCTGGCTGCTGCGCCGCAAGGGTTACGAGGTCGACGACCGCTGGCTGACCACGCGCGCCGAGACCGATGCCTTCAAGGAAGAGCACGAGGTCGAGACCACCCCGCAGACCTTCATCGACGGCCGCCGGATCGGCGGCTACGACGCGCTGCGCAAGCACTTTGGCCTGAGAGTGCGGGAGGAAGGTGAAACCAGCTATACGCCGGTGATTGCCGTCTTTGTCGTGGCGGCCCTGCTGGCGATCGCCAGCCTTTGGCCGGCGCTGGAAGCGATCCCGCTGGCCGAGCGCTTCATCGCCATCGGCATGTGCCTGCTGGCCATGCTCAAACTCCAGGACGTCGAGCAGTTTTCCAGCATGTTCCTCAACTACGACCTGCTGGGCCGGCGTTTCGTGCCCTACGCCTACCTCTATCCCTTCGCTGAACTCGCAGCGGGCGTGCTGATGCTGGCCGGCGCGCTGCCCGTGGTCTCGGTTCCGCTTGCGCTGTTCATCGGCAGCGTGGGTGCGGTGTCGGTGTTCAAGGCCGTGTACGTGGACAAGCGCGAGCTGCGCTGCGCCTGCGTGGGTGGCGGCAGCCAGGTGCCGCTGGGTTTCGTGTCGTTGACCGAAAACCTGATGATGCTGGCCATGGGCCTGTGGATGGGGTGGCGATACCTGCTGCCGGCGATCTGAAGCCTGGCGCGGCTGGGGTCCGGGCGGCGTTAGACTGTTGGCCATGTGCGCCCGCTATGCCCTGTTCGGCCCCTTCAATCCGGGCAATCTGGTGCCGGGCTTCGTCGAGCACGTCATCAACCCGCTCGCCGGTTTCGCCCACTACAACATCGCGCCCAGCCTGGTGAATCCGGTGGTGGTGGCCGGCAGCGGCGGGCCGGGCCTGGAATCGATGCGCTGGGGTCTCCTCCCGCACTGGGCGAAGGATCCGAAGATCGCCTACTCGACGATCAATGCCCGCGCCGAAACCCTGGCCGAAAAACCTGCCTTCCGGGACGCCTGGCGCCGCGGCCAGCGCTGCCTGGTGCCGGTCACCGGCTGGTACGAATGGGTGGACCAGGGCGGAAAGCGCAAGCAGCCCTATTTCCTGCGCTCGGCCGAGGGCGACAACCCCATGATGTTCGCCGGCCTGTGGTCGCGCTGGACCGACGCCGACGGCAAGCAGGTGGCGACCTATACCGTGGTCACCACCGAGGCCATGGGCGAAGTGCGCCGCGTGCATGACCGCCAGCCGCAGGTGTTGCCGCCCCAGGCCTGGGACGCCTGGTTGCAGGCGCCGCTGCCCGAAGCCCAGACGCTGTTGCAGCCGGCGACCGCACTGCTGCGGATCCATCCGGTGGCACCGACGGTGGGCAACCCTCGCAACCAGGGGCCGGGGCTGGTGGAGCCGCTGGACGAGACCGGGTGAAACGGAAACGATTGCATGGCTGATCAGGAAACCCTGCCTTTCTTCACCATCGGGCATTCAACGCGGACCATTGAAGAGTTCGCAGGGCTGCTGCGCGCGGCCGACGTGGAGTTGGTGGCTGACATCCGCACGGTGCCGCGGTCGCGTACGAATCCGCAGTTCAATGCCGATTCACTGCCGCAAAGCCTGGCCCCCTTTGGCATCGGCTACGAGCTGATTCCGGCGCTGGGTGGCCTGCGCGGGAAAGCCAGGACGATCGCGCCGGAAGTGAATGGATTCTGGGAGAACCGCAGTTTCCACAACTACGCCGACCACGCGCTTTCGGACGCCTTCGACGAGGGCCTCGGGCGCCTGGTCGAGCTGGGCAGGGCCAATCGCTGCGCAATGATGTGTTCCGAAGCAGTGTGGTGGCGCTGCCACCGGCGCATCGTTGCCGATTACCTGCTTGCCCGCGGCGAAAATGTCCTGCACCTGATGGGCAAGGATCGGATCGAGCCGGCGAAGATGACGCCGGGTGCCCGGGCGATGCCCGATGGCACGGTGACTTACCCCGCGTCCTAGCGGAAATCCCGCGAACGCATGCTGAGCTGCTGCGCCAGCGCGCTTTCGTCGTGCAGGCGGCTCGCGATCAGGTGACGGACGCCGTCGACGGTTTCCCAGCGGCCCTCGACGCCCAGCAGGCGGGATTCGATCAGCACGCGGCGCTGGCGTTCGCCGAGGTCGCGCCAGACCACCACGTTGACCATGCCGTCCTCGTCTTCCAGCGTGATGAAGGTGGTGCCGCTGGCGGTTTCCGGGCGCTGGCGCATGGTCACCAGGCCGGCGGCGCGCACGCGGCTGCCGTGGGGCAGGTCGAGCAGTTCGCGTGAGCGCCGGTAGCGGCGGCTGGCCAGCTGGCGGCGCAGCAGCGACAGCGGATGCGGACCCAGCGTCAGGCCCACCCGGGCGTAGTCGGCCAGCAGGTCTTCGCCGATGCTGGGCACGGGCAGGCTGACGGCGTCTTCGGCCGGCGAGCTGTCGAACAGCGGCAGCTGCTTTTCGACGCCACCCACGGCCCAGCGCGCGCGATGCCGGTGGCCGGCCAGGCCCTTCAGGGCGCCGGCTTCGGCCAGCAGGGCGCGGGCGCGCTCGTCCAGGCCGGCGCGGTGGCACAGGTCGGCGACGTCTTCGAAGGGGCGTGCGGTGCGCGCCACCACCAGCGCCTCGCCGGCCGCCCGCGAAAGCCCCGCGATTTCCCGCAGTCCCAGACGGATCGCGGGTTGTCGCGCGGTATCGCCGGGCCAGGCTTCCAGCGCGCTGTTCCAGTGGCTGTAGCGCACGTCCACCGGCCGTACGTCGATGCCGTGCCGGCGCACGTCCTGCACCAGCTGGCTGTTGGAATAAAAGCCCAGCGGCTGCGAATTCATCAGCGCGCAGGTGAACGCGGCCGGTTCGTGGCACTTGAGCCAGCAGCTGGCATAGGTGATCAGCGCGAAGCTCGCGGCGTGCGACTCCGGGAAGCCATAGCTGCCGAAGCCGCGGATCTGTTCGAAGATGCGTTCGGCGAAATCGGTGTCGTAGCCGTTCTTCGCCAGGCCGGCGAACAGGCGGTCGCGGAAATGTTCCAGGCCGCCGCGGCGTTTCCAGGCGGCCATGCCCCGCCGCAGTTCATCGGCCTCGCCGGCGGAAAAACCGGCGGCGACGATTGCCACCTGCATCACCTGTTCCTGGAACAGCGGCACGCCCAGGGTGCGCTTGAACACCTCCTCCAGCGCCGCCGAGGGGTAGGTGATCGGCTCCAGGCCCTGCCGCCGCTGCAGGTAGGGGTGCACCATCTTTCCCTGGATCGGGCCGGGCCGCACGATCGCCACCTGCACCACCAGGTCGTAGAAGGTCCGTGGCTTCAGGCGCGGCAGCATCGCCATCTGCGCGCGTGATTCGATCTGGAAGACGCCGACGGTGTCGGCCTTGCGGATCATCGCGTAGGT
>CAXAYM010000068.1:0-9172 GCA_963973175.1 uncultured Arenimonas sp. | reverse complement strand
GACCGGTGCCCGTCAGGGCGCCGGTCGCCTCGGTGCAGCCGCCGTGTGCGCGGCCTGCCCCGCCGACTCCTACCGCAACGCCGTCAGGCGGCGGTACGCGCGAGGCCAAGACCATGAGATTCCCCCTTCCACGAAGAGCTGTCGCTATCAGCGTTTGCACGCTGGCGCGCCTTGACCTGTGTCCGACACCCAGGTTTACGGTCCCCGGCAGGTTCTGCGGGAGCACGCGATGACAGCCCATCTCCACAAGTCCGAGCCGCCGATGACGGTGCGCCGCCTGGCGCAATCGGGTGGCGTGACGGTGCACGTCGTGCGCAACTACCTGCGCCGCGGCCTGCTGCGGGCGGCCAGTCACACAGAGGCCGGCTACCAACTGTTCTCGACGGCGGAGCTGCATCGGCTTCACTTCATTCGCACGGCGCAGCGCTTGGGCTTCACTCTGACCGAAATCGAGGAAATCCTGCGGCGCAGTCGCCAGCGCCGGAGTCCGTGTCCGCTCGTGCGCGACATCATCAGCCGTCGGCTGGCGGAAACCCGTGACCAGCTCGAGCAGCTGCTGGCGCTGCAAACGCGAATGGCGCAGGCCGTGGCCCAGTGGTCCCGCCTGCCCGACGCCGTGCCGACGGGTAATGACGTCTGCGCTCTGATCGAGGCCGTCGCGGCCAGCGAGGCCGCGGTCGTCCCCAAATCCACGCCGCGGCGCCTTTTGGGGGGTCGCAACGCTTCAGAGGAGACGGCCTCATGAGCCGCCCTCGTCCATCGCCATTGTCTTGTGGCCTGTCTCTGGCTGTAACGGCGGTCGCGCTCTACCTGGCGTGCGCGCTGGTCGTGGCGTGGTCCCCCGGCGCCCTGGCCGCCGGCCTGGGCCTGATCGTGCACGGCCTGAGCCTGTCGAGTCTCTCACCGTCGGTCGGCGAACTGCGCTGGAGCGCGGTGCTGATCGGTTCGCTCGCGATCGCCGGCTACGCCTTTGTGGCCGGCGCCCTCTTCGCCACTGTCAATCGCTTGATTGGAGGTCACCGATGAAACGCACTCACGTATCCCTGCTGCTCGCCAGCCTATTCGCGGCTCCGCTGGCCATCGCCGCACCGCCGGAAGCCGACGGCCCGACCGACGACACGCCCGTCGTCTTCCACTTCGCCGGTTATGGCGACGTCACGATCACCGATACCCAGGGCGACGCCGGTACGCTCGGCGCGGTGACGTTCGCACCGATTTTCCACGTGCAAGTAGGTCAGCGCTTTCTGATCGAGGCCGAGCCCGAGTTCGAGGCCGATGACCGCGGCGACCAGGCCGCCGGGCTGGGGTACGCCACGGCCAGCTGGTTGCTGGGCGACTCCTCGGCCGTGGTGGTCGGCAAATTCCTGAGCCCGGTGGGTTACTTCTTTCAGAACCTGCATCCGTCCTGGATCAACAAGCTCGCCTCGGTGCCGGCCGGCTTTGGCCACGGCGGCGCCGCGCCGCTGACCGACGTCGGGGTGCAGCTGCGCGGCGGCCGTACCCTCGCTGATGGCCACCAGCTCAACTACGCCCTGTACCTCGCCAACGGTCCGCGCCTGGGCCTGGAGGGCATGGAAGGGCTCGACTTGAATGTCGAGGGTTCCTCGACCAACCGGGATGGCGAGCGGGTCTGGGGCGGTCGCGTGGGGTGGCTGCCGCGCCCCGGCCTGGAGCTGGGTGCCTCGCTGACCCGCGGCGATGTGGTTCTGGACCCCGGCGAGATGGGCGGTGGTATGGCCGAGCCGGCTCGCACCTACCGGGTCGAGGGATTTGACGTGGCCTGGCAGGCCAGCCGGGCGGTCGCCCTGCGGGTCGAGTGGATCCGCCAACGGGTGGGCGCCGCGCCGATGAGCCTGGCACCCGACGGCGCCACCTGGCGCGCCTGGTACCTGCAGGGCGCGTATCGCTTCGGCGCGGATCGCTGGGAGACCGTGTTGCGCGTCGGCGACTCGCTCTCGCCGCACGGCGAGTCGACCTTTCAGCAGACCGCCTTGGGTCTGAACTACCTGATTCGTCCTAGCACCCAGCTCAAGCTCAGCTGGGAACTCAACGACAGCGACAACGCCGAGGCCGACGCCGACCGCGTCTTGCTGCAGCTGGCCCACGGCTTCTAAGGAGACCTGCCATGACACGCTTCCCCCGTTGTTCTTCAGCCGTTCCCACCCCCAGCCTGCGCGCCCTGACGGCGGCGTTTGCCCTCGCCCTGGTCGTCGTGCCGGGCGTCGGCTCGGCTTCCGATGGCAAGGCGCTGTATGAGGCCACGTGCGTGGCCTGCCACGGGCCCACCGGCCAAGGCGCCATTCCCGGCGTGCCTGACCTGGCCACGCGCCTGAGCAAGCCCGACGCCGAGCTGGTGACCAACATCCTCAACGGTTTCCAGACCCCCGGCTCGCCCATGGCGATGCCCGCCAAAGGCGGCAATCCGGCCCTGACCGCCGAGGATGCGCAATCCATCGTTGCCTACCTGCGATCCGGTGCGGCGACCCCTCCGCCCCCGTCGGCCGCCAACGGCGCGCCCGCCTCCCCGCCAGCCGCCGTGCCAGTCCCGGCGCCGGCGGGGGCGACCTCTGCAGGCGCTGCGGCAGATGGCACGGCCTTCGCGCGTGGCGCGCAGGCGTGGGCGGACAACTGCGCCCGCTGCCATGCGATGCGCGATCCCAAGTCCGAGTCCGATCGTCACTGGCAGGTCGTGGTGACCCACATGCGACTGCGCGCTGGCCTGGATGGCGCGCAAGCCGACGACATCCTCATCTTCTTGCAAGGGAGCAACTGATATGGGCCGCACTTCACTCTTTTTGGTGGCGCTGGCACTTGGTCTGGCGAGCCCTGCCATGGCGGCCGAACCCAAGGCGCTATACGAGGCCTCGTGTGTCGCCTGTCACGGTCCGACCGGCAAAGGGGCGTTCCCGGGGGTGCCGGATCTCGCGACACGCCTAGGAAAGTCGGATTCCGAACTCGCCGAAAGCATCCTCAACGGATTCCAGACGCCGGGCTCGCCCATGGCGATGCCGGCCAAGGGCGGCAACGCCGCTCTGACGGCGGCGGACGCGCAGGCCCTGGTGTCCTACCTGCGCACGCTCGGCAAGTCCTGAACGCTCTCCTCTTCCTGCCCGGAGTCTTCCCATGACGACGCCCCATGCCCATCCCCTGACCCCCGCCCAGGGACGCGCCCGCCTGATCTTCTGGATCCTGACGGGCTTTGCCGCCTTCTACCTGATCGCCGAGCACCGGCTGCACTTGGCGGGCCTGTGGCGCTGGCTGCCGATCCTGATCCTGCTCGCCTGCCCGCTGCTTCATCTGTTCGGCCACGGCGGGCATGAGGCCACGGGGGGCACGGCGGCCATGGCGACCCGGAAGCGGACCGCGCCGCCCCCAAGGATGCGCCGCCGGCGACCGATGCTTCCACCCCGCCGAGCACGAGTCCGCGCACGCCGCGGCCGCATACCCATCGGGGAGACCTGCCATGAACACCCTCATCCCCGGTTACGGCCTGTGGACCTTGGCGGTGGCGTCATGAGCGGCCTCCCGGACACGGCGGTGCGGACCTGGCCGATCGGCGACATGCTGACCGAAGGCTGCGCCCGGACGCTGGCGGCCACGATCCGCGCCCTGCCGGGCGTGGAGGCCGCGGAGGCCAACTTCGCGGCCGGCACGCTGCGGGTGCGCTACGCCCGCGGCGCGGCGGAGCCCGCGGCCATCACGGCCGCGATTCGCGCTTGCGGCTTCACCTGCCGCGCCCCGTCCGCCGAGTTTGTCCCGCCAGGCGCCTCCGCCGGGTCGGCCGCCAGTCACTCTGCACATGCCGGCCATGCCCCGTCGCCCTCCCCCGCAGCGTCGGCCCTCCCTGAGGACGCGACGCCGTCGATGCAAGGGCACGCGGGCCATGCGCCCGTCGCGCCGGAAAAGCGCGGCGCGGACCCGCACGAGGGCATGCACCACGGGGGCGATTTGCACGCGGCGGCGGCGGACATGCGCCGGCGCTTCATCATCGCCTTGGCGTTCTCCATTCCGCTGTTTATCTGGTCCCCGATGGGGCTGATGAGCGCGCCGGCGACGCCATTCGGCCTAACTGAGAACGTCTGGCTATGGCTGCTGGCCAGCGGTGCGCTGCTCTACCCGGGCTGGCCCTTCTTCACGGCCGCGATCCGCTCGCTGCGCCGTGGCGTCCTCGACATGGCGGTGCTGGTGTTGCTCAGTGTCGGCACGGGCTATGTCTTCAGTCTGGGCGCGACGTTTGTGTTCGATGGCCCCAACTTCTACGAGGCTTCCTCGGTCCTGCTGACCTTCATCCTGCTGGGCCACTGGCTTGAGATGCGGGCCCGCGCCGGTGCCTCGGATGCCATGAAGGCCCTGCTCAAACTCTCGCCGCCGCGGGCGATCGTGCGTCGCGACAATGTCGACGTGGAGATCGCCACTGACGACGTGCAGGTGGGCGATGTGGTGGTCGTGCGTCCCGGCGCCAAGGTGCCGGTCGACGGCGAGGTGCTCGAGGGCCAGTCCCAAGTGGACGAGTCGATGCTCACCGGCGAGTCGATGCCGGTGAAGAAGGCGCCGGGCGCTCTGGTGGTTGGCGGCACCATCAATCGCAGCGGCGCCTTCACTTACCGCGCCACCAAAGTCGGCGCCGACACCGCGCTTGCCCAGATCATCCAGTTGGTCCAGGCCGCCCAGAACTCCAAGGCCCCGGCCCAGCTGCTGGCCGACCGCGCCTCGCAATGGCTGGTGCTGGCGGCGATCGTGATCGGCTTGCTGACGTTCGCCGTCTGGTTCTGGTGGCTCGGTCAGACGCTGCTGTTTGCGCTCACCCTGACGATTACGGTGTTCGTGATTGCCTGCCCGGATGCGCTGGGCCTCGCGACGCCCATGGCGATCATGATTGGCACGGGCCTTGGGGCCCGCCACGGCATCTTGTTCAAACATGCCGAGGCCATCGAGCAATGCGCCCGGCTCAACGTGGTGATTTTCGACAAGACTGGCACCTTGACGGTGGGACAACCCGACGTGGTGGATACCGTGGCGGCGGCGGACTGGGACCAGGCGCGCTTGATCGAGGTTGCGGCCGCCGTGGAGGCGCATTCCGAGCACCCGCTGGCACAGGCGATTCTCAAGCACGCCGGGCCGGTCACGGATCGCGCCACCGATTACACCAATATCGACGGCCAAGGCGCGATGGGTCGGGTGGGCGGGCGCTGGGTGCATCTGGGCAACCGCTTGCTGATGGCCGCGCAAGGCGTGGCCGTGGACGAACTGGAGGCCCAGGCCGACGGACTCAAGGGCGCCGGCCGCACCGTCATCTACGTGGCGGTCGATCGGCGCTTGGCAGGCGTCATCGCGATTGCAGACGCCATTCGGCCAACCTCGCGGGCCACCATCGAAGAGCTGCATCGCCGCAATATCCGGGTCGCCATGATCACCGGCGACAACCGCCCGACGGCCGAGCGTGTGGCGGCCGACCTGGGGATCGACATCGTGCTCGCGGACGTGTTGCCGGGCGACAAGGCCGCCGAGGTCAAGAAGCTCCAGGCCCAGGGCCTGAAGGTCGGCATGGTGGGCGATGGCGTCAACGATGCCCCAGCCCTGACCCAAGCCGAGGTCGGCTTCGCGATCGGCGCCGGTACCGACGTGGCGATCGACAGCGCCGACACGGTGCTGATGCGCAGCGACCCCTATGACGTCGTGCGGGCGATCACGATCGCCCGCGGGACGCTGCGCAAGATGCACCAGAACCTGGCGTGGGCGGTGGGCTACAACGTCCTGGCGTTCCCGCTGGCCGCCGGTGTGCTCTTCCCGTTCGTGCTCTCGCCCGAAATCGCCGCGCTGTCGATGTCCGGCAGCTCGGTGATCGTGGCGGTCAATGCGCTGTTGCTTAAGCGCCTACCTCTGGCGACGGTTTCGAGCGCCGCCGGGGATTCCCCCGCTGTTTAGCAGGAGATCCACTCATGAACATGAATCTTCTTCTCCACACGCTCCCTCCGGCCAACCCGACGCTGCGACAACGTGCTCGCCGCACCCTTGTCGGTGTGACCTTGCTGCTGGCCCTGGCTACCTCCGCCTACGCCCAAGAGAGTACGTACCGCCATGAAGTCGTCATGCGCGGCCAGGTCCTCGAAGCCGACGCTGGCGCGTTGGTCGTCTGCGTGGGAGAGGCCGATGGCGCCCAGGTCGGGCAGGTCCTCGACGTCGTCCGCCACAAGCGGATCGCACGCGGCCCCAAGGCGGCCGGCCCGCGGTTCCGTCGTGAGCCAGTCGGCCAAGTGCGGATCACGGAGCTGTTCGATACGCACTACGCCCAGGCCCAGGTGGTCACCGGCAAGCCCAAGGTCAACGACACCGTTGAACTGATCCGCTGATGAACGAACGGCGCCTGCCGCAGCGTTGGCCAGCCCTGAGGGCTGGCGACGCTCCGACCGGCGCCTGGCCCCGAAACCGCCTGCCCCGGGCGGCCCCTTACCCCACAAGGATTCCCCTCATGTCTTCCCCTGCGTCCCGCTCCCTGCATTTCCTCGGCGCCGCTGGCACCGTGACCGGCTCGCGCTACCTGATCCAGGCCGCCGGCCAGCGGATTTTGGTCGATTGTGGCCTGTTCCAGGGTTACAAGCAGCTGCGCGAGCGCAACTGGGCGGATTTTCCGGTCGCGCCCGCGTCCATCGACACGGTGCTGCTGACCCATGCCCACCTGGATCACGCAGGCTATCTGCCGGCCCTGGTCAAGCAAGGCTTCGCTGGACGGATCCTTTGCACCGAGGCCACCCGCGATCTGAGCCAACTGCTGCTGCCCGACAGCGGCCATCTGCTGGAGGAACAAGCGCGCTACGCGAAGAAGAAGGGCTACTCCAAGCACGCCAATCCGCTGCCGCTGTACACCCAGGAAGATGCGATGACGTGCCTGACCCGATTCGATGGCCGCCCGTTCCTGGAGCCGCAGGCCCTCGCGCCGGGCGTCAGTGCCCGGTTCATCCCGGCCGGCCATATCCTGGGCGCCGCCCAGATTGCGCTGACCATTGACGGTCGCCGCCTGCATTTCACCGGCGACCTCGGCCGCGCCAGTGACGCGCTGATGAAAGCCCCGGCGCCGTTCGAGGGTGCGGACGTGCTGGTGTGCGAGTCCACCTACGGCAACCGCCGACATCCCACCGCCGACGCCGAGGCGGAGCTCGCGCCCGTGATCAAGCGGGTCGCCGCCCGCGGCGGCGTCATTGTCATTCCCGCCTTCGCCGTCGGCCGGGCCCAGGCCCTGATGCTGCATATCGCCCGGCTGCGTCAGCGCGGCGAGATCCCGCGCGTGCCGGTCTATCTCAATAGCCCGATGGCAATCAATGCCACCGACCTCTACCACCGCCACCATGACGAGCACCACGTGACCGACGCCGAGTGCCGGGACATGTTTGAGCTGGCCACCATGGTGCGGACCGTGGAGGAGTCCAAGGCGCTCAATATGCAGCGCGGGCCGATGATCATCATCTCCGCCAGCGGCATGCTCTCCGGTGGGCGCGTCCTGCATCACCTGGTGGCGTTTGGCCAGGACTCGCGCAACGCAATCCTGCTGGCCGGCTACCAGGCCGGCGGCACCCGGGGCGCGGCGCTGGTGCGCGGCGAGAAATCGTTGCGCATCTTCGGGCAGGAGGTGCCGATCCAGGCCGAGGTCGTGGCCATGGAGAGTTTCTCTGGCCACGCCGACAGCGAGGAACTGCTTGCCTGGCTGCGCCCGGCCCCGGTCACGCCCAAGATGACCTACATCACCCATGGCGAACCCGACGCCGCCGATGCCCTGCGCGGCCGGATCGAGCGCGAGCTCGGCTGGCACTGCCGCGTCCCTGAGCATCTGGAACGGGTGCCGCTCGGCGGCGAGGCGGCGGCATGACCGAGCACGCCCACACCCGCCTGCGCGTGGTGCGCGCCGGCATCGATACCTACCAGCAGCCGGTGGTCTATATGCACCGCGACTGCCCCGTCTGCCGCTCGGAGGGCTTTGCGGCCCTGACCCGGGTCCAGATGCGGGTCGGGACACGCGAGGTCATCGCCACCCTGAACGTCGTCACGGGCGATCACCTGGCGGTCGATGAGGTGGCGCTGTCGGACGCGGCTTGGCAGGCCGTAACGCCCGAGGCCGGCGCCTACGCGACGTTCCAGCATCCCGAGCCGGCCGCTTCGGCCGGCGCCCTGCGCGCCAAGGTGTTCGGGGCGCGGCTCGACGACGCCGACTGTCTCGCCCTGATGCGCGACACCGCCGCCAACCGGCTCTCCGACATTGAGCTGGCGGCGTTTGTGACCGCCTGCGCTGGCGAGCGCTTGGACCACGGCGAAACGATCGCCCTGACCCGGGCCATGGTGGCGGTCGGTGAGCGCCTGGACTGGGGCGGCGGTCCGGTGCTGGACAAGCACTGCGTGGGGGGGCTGCCAGGCAACCGCACCACCCCGATCGTGGTCGCGATCATCGCGGCGCTGGGGCATCGCATCCCCAAGACCTCGTCGCGAGCGATCACCTCGCCGGCCGGCACCGCCGACACGATGGAAGTGATGGCACCGGTGGCGCTGGATTTGGCGGCGATGCGGCGGGTGGTCGAACGCGAGGGCGGCTGCATCGTCTGGGGCGGCAATGTGCGCCTGAGTCCGGCCGACGACGTGCTGATCCGGGTCGAGCGACCGCTGGACTTCGACAGCGACGGCCAACTGGTCGCCAGTGTGCTGTCCAAGAAGGTGGCCGCCGGCGCGAGCCAAGTGCTGATCGACATGCCCGTTGGGCCCACCGCCAAGGTGCGCTCGGACGCGGCGGCGCAGGCGCTGGCAGCACGACTGACCGTCACCGGATCCGCGATGGGCCTGAACCTGGCGGTCTTGCACACCGATGGTCGCCAGCCGGTCGGCATGGGCATCGGCCCGGCGCTGGAGGCCCGCGACGTGCTGGCCGTGCTGCGCGGCGCGCCCGGGGCCCCGGCCGACCTGCGCACGCGGGCTTTGGCCGTCGCCGGCGCTTTGCTCGAGCTCGCGCCCGGCACGCCGCCCGGTCAGGGACCGGCCCTGGCCACGCAGGCATTGGACTCGGGTCGCGCCTGGGCCAAGTTCCTGGCCATCTGTGAGGCGCAAGGCGGCTTCAGCGAGCCGGGCGAAGCACCCTTCCACGCGCCGGTAGTGGCCCCCCGTGCCGGGCGCATCGCCGCGATCGACAACCGAC
>CAXAYM010000067.1:0-9264 GCA_963973175.1 uncultured Arenimonas sp. | reverse complement strand
CCGCCACACCGGCGGTGGCGGCCACGGCGGCCATGGTGGCGCCGGCGGGGCCATGACCCTGCGTGCCGCGGCCTTCAATGCCGAAGGCAAGCATTCCGAAAGCCAGCTCGACGCCAGCACCTGCGACTGCTGCCAGACCGACAGCGTCCGGGTCGGTGACGCGGTCCTACTGGCGTACCGGGACCGCGCCGAGGGCGAAATCCGTGACATCGCCGTGACGCGCTTCGAGGGCGGCCGCTGGCAGGCGCCGGCCATCGTGCACGCCGACAACTGGATGATGCCCGCCTGCCCGGTGAACGGCCCCGCGATCGACGCCCGGGGCGAACAGGCCTGGGTGGCCTGGTACACCGCGGCCGGGGGCACGCCGGCGCTGCGCCTGGCGCGATCGGAAGACGGCGGCCGCAGTTTCGGCCCGCCCCTCACCCTGGCCAGCGGTGGCTTCGTGCAGGGCCGGGTCGACGTGGCCGCCGATGGCGACGGCGTCTGGACGGCCTGGATCGAAGAGCGACGGCCGGCAGTCGCTGTGGCTGGCCCGCCACGACCACGGGCTGGGCAAGGAAACCCTGCGCACGAAGGTGGCCGACCTGGCCGGCCGCGGCCGGGGCACCGGTTTCCCGCGCCTGAAGCTGCGCGATGGCCAGGCCTGGCTGGCCTGGACCGAAGTGCAGGACGGCAGCCCGCGGCTGCGTGGCGCACGGGTGGCGCCCTGACCCTACCCGGTGGTATGGCCGGGGCCTTTGCATTAATGTGGCGGGCAGCGGCTCAAGGGAGGGCGCGCGCGCCGTCAGCCGGTGCGGGCGAAGGAGACCCTGGGCACGTGGCCATCAACAAGTCCAAGTTTTCCAAGGAGTCTCACATGCCCCGTTCCCACAAACTCGCTGGTGCGCTCGCACTCGCGCTCGGTTTTTCCGGCGCCGCGCAGGCCCAGCAGTTCACCGGTTTCTACGTGTTCGGCGACAGCCTCAGCGACTCGGGCAACATCGCCCAGTTCCAGGGCCTGCCCCCGGGCAATAGCTTCACCACCAATCCCGATCCGGTCGCGGCCGAGATCATCGCCGCCGCGTTCGGCCTGTCCGGCCTGAATTCGCTCTCGGGCGGCCCGAACTTCGCCTGGGGCGGCGCCTGCGTCAATCCGGTCGGTCCCTGCCTCAACCCGGTGCCGCGCATCAGCGACCAGGTCAGCCAGTACCTCGCCCTGACCGGTGGCAACGCGGATCCGAATGCGCTGTACAGCATCTGGGGCGGCGCCAACGACATCTTCGCCACGCTGGTGCTTGACCCGGCCAACGCCCAGGCCAACACCGTCGCCGCCGCCACGGCCTACGTGCAGCAGATCGGCCGCCTGCAGGCCGCCGGCGCCAACTACATCATTGTCTACAACCTGCCCAACCTCGGCGCCACCCCGCAGTTCGGTTCCACGCCGAATGCCTCGTCGGTGTCGCAGATCACGGTGGTCTACAACAGCGCGCTCAACGCCGGCCTGCAGCAGCTCGGCGACGGCATCATCCCGATCAACACCTTCGGCCTGATCGCCGAGATCATCGCCGACCCCAGCCGCTACGGGTTCACCAACGTCACCGGCACCGCCTGCAATCCGCCCAGTTCGATCGCCTGCGGCCCGAACGGCTCCGGCCTGCCGGCCGGCTACGCGCCGGGCACCAACGAAACCTACCTGTTCGCCGACGGCGTTCACCCGACCGGTGCCGCCCACGCGATGCTGGCCAACGTGGTGATGTCCACGATCGCCGCGCCGGTGCAGTTCTCGATGGCCGGCGAAGCGGGCGTGCAGCTCAACGAGAACCACGTGCGCGCGATGAACGACGAAATGCTGTCGGACTTCCAGCTCGACCGGGCCACCGGCAGCGTGCGCAGCTACGCCACCGTGCAGTACGGCCAGCAGGACTTCGACGCCAGCGCCGCCGTGCCGGGCGCCGAGGCCGACGTGCTGAGCCTGTCGGTCGGTGCCAACCACCGCATCACCGACAATGCCTACTGGGGCTTCGGCATCACCCTGGGCAACCACGACACCGATACCGGCATGGGCAGCGTCGATGGCCGCGCGGTCATCGCCTCGCTCAACGGCACGCTGACCTTCGGCGGCGGCGGTTACCTGCATGGCGCCGTCAGCGGCGGCAGCACCTCGATCGACGTCAGCCGCGGCATCGTGCTCGGCCCGTCGGTGCGCGAGGAGGAAGGTTCGACCAACGCCTCGCTGTTCGGCGCCGAGCTCGGCCTGGGCTGGCTGTTCGAGATGGGCAACATGCAGCACGGTCCGTTCGTCGGCGCTTCGTGGGTGCAGCAGGAAATCGACGGCTTCGCCGAGGACAGCGGCAGCGCCACCTCGATGAACTACTCGTCCTTCGACCGCGACTCGATGGTCACCCGCATCGGCTACCAGCTGATGGGCAAGGCCGGCGCCATCCGCCCGTTCCTGCGCGTGGCGCACAACGAGGAGTCCGAGGACGACCAGCTGTTCATCAACGCCGGTTCGAACTCGATGCCGGGTCGTTTCACCATGCCGGGCTTCACCCCGTCCAAGGACTGGATCAGCGCCGACCTGGGCCTGAACTGGCAGGTCAGCGACAACATGACCGCGTTCTTCGCCTACAGCGGCCGGTTCAATGACGACCAGCAGGAACGCAACAGCGGCAGCCTGGGCCTGCGCATCGACTTCTGATCCGCGAGCTTCCGGTTGCACGGAGAAGGCCGCCCACCCGGGCGGCCTTTTTCTTTGCCGGCGCAAGGTCGGCTAACGTCGTTAGCCATTTACTACAGATCTACCCGACGCGCGCTGAAACCTTCGCTTGCGCCGTGAAGCGCGGGTTGCCACTTCATATGCTTGGACAAACCAAAACTTAAGGGGGTGATGGGTGCGAGTCCGATTCCTGGCAACTGCGGTGCTGTTGATGGGTGCTCTCGTGGGACAGGACGCGGAGGCTAAGAAGGAGCCGCCGCAGATCTCCCTCACGGAAGTCCTGCCGCCCCACTTCAAGGACTCCTTGGTTCCCTTCGAGGAGGGCGCTTCTTTTAAGGATCGCTGGAGCTGGATCGACGGCAAGCACATCTATGTCACGGCCGTCATGGCGCAGGCGCGGGTTGGCGTCCTCTCGATTCCCTTGCAGAGCCAATCCGATGCACTTGAGGAACGGGTCGTCCAAACGGTCCGGGACGCGGGTTACACCGTCGTTACCGAAAATTCCTACGTAGAAAAGGGACTGATGGGAAAGGCGGTTTTCAGGGCCTGGGGCTGGGCGAAGGTCGAAGCCAACAAGGAAATCGTGGAAGAGCGACTTGCGATGTGGCGTGAGAAGAGCCCGTTGCCCAGCGACTGGTGGAGCGATGCCTTGCTGAGCGCCGGCGCACCCTTCATTGAAACCGACGTGCTTGCGGACTGGGTGAAGGATGTCGAGGTTTGCCGTGCCGTTGGAGGGGGCTGGCTGTATGACGAGCTCCTCACGCGCGACGGCGAGGAGGGTGCCGAGGTCTTGATCAAGGTGCTCAAGTTCCATTCCCACGCCTGCCCCCGGGAAAGGTCTGCCATGGCGCTGATCGCCGGCGGTCATGAGGCGGCGGTGGAAGAACAGTTGCCGTCCCTCCCCGAGGCTGTGCAGGCCAAGGTGCGCAAGGCGCTGATGGAACAGTGAGCATCCATGCCAGGAGATGGTGCGGAGTCCGACCGAGCCAGTCTTTTCTGCCCTGCCTTGTGCTTTGCCTCGCCCTCTCGGGTTGCGCCCACCACGTCCCGGCGGCACTGAAGCCCTCCGTCGGGGACCAGGGCGCATTTGCCAGCTCCGCCCTCGGCATGGGCCCGTGGTTCTGGGTGCGCACCTACAGCTACTTGCCGGGGCCGTCGGAAAAAATGGATTGGAAGCTGGCGGCGACTTCCGGGCCGGTGCGGGTCTATGCGCCGGCAGATGGAATCGAGGCCGACAGCGCGACAACGCTCGCCCGGGATGTCCGGGCAGCGATGGACTACCTGTACCCGCGGGAGGCTGCCTCCCCGGTCCCGGTGAATCACGCCGACGTCTACCTGGTGCCGGACGGGATCGGCCTGAGTGAACAGCATTCAAGCCTGGGGCGGCCGGGAAGCTTGAGCGTCCGGCTCTACGTTCGACATCCCGGCACCGAAACCACATTGCATGAGCGGGCATACGTCGTCGGCACGGCGGCCCATGAACTCGTCCACATCCAGCGCCGGCTTTCGCGGATAGCGGTGGATGACGCGGAAGAGCCGATTGCTTCGCTGCTCGAGGCCTGCGCAGTTCTTTCGGCCCTCGGCCAGGTGTCCCCGACTTTCAGTGAACTCGCATCCAGGGCCCCGGCATCGGGCCGCGAGCAGGAGATGCTTTCATCGGCCCGCGCCGCGGCCAGCCTGGCGCACTCGCTCCCCCCGACGGTCCACGCGGGGACCGAACAGGCCAACGATCTCCTGACCTCGTGCGCGGAACAGTGGGACGCGTCCCAGCCGGGCGACAAGCGCTGATCCCTTGCCAAGCCACAACTGTCCGCGCCCTGCCGTTCCTGCTTTCGACCCAGAGCGGACGTGTACGATCTTTTCATCGGCTGAGAAGACCACTCGCTTGGGGGCTTTCCAATGAAATTGTCTGCAGCAGTCGCTATCTGCATGGTCACGATAGCCCTGGGGACAGCCGCATTCGTCGCATTCCTGTTCGGGGCGCCTGAGTTTCTTCGCACCATAGCTAAGGCATTTGGCTTCCTTGCGCTGGCTTTCGGGGCTGTGACCTTCGTTGGATTCATCACTGGCGCGATCGCAGACGACTTGTCCAAGAAGTAAATGCTGGGTTGAGTCCGCCCAATTCGGCTCTCCGCATTGCGTCCGCTCCTGGCCGAAATCAGACAATTGCGTCCCTGAGAAGCCAGTGCCAATCTGCCGCCATGGCGAAACGACTTTGGCGGCACTCGCTTGGTTTCCTACTTCTCCCGGTCCTGGCTGGATGTGGGGCCGCAGGAGCGCCGGCTGCAGACTCGGACCAGCTCGCCAGGGCTGGTGCAGACCAAGTCGAAATCAACACCCCGCACTACCTGATTGTCTCCACGGCCGAAGAGGACGCAGCCCGGCGCGCCGGCGTGGCCGTCGAAGCGCTGTTCGATGCCTATGCGGCGTTCTTCGCCGACGCTGGCTTGCCCGCTGCCCCTTCGATGCTGCGCGTAAGGCTCTACGGCGACAGACCTGAGTTCCTGGCCGCGAGCCGCAGCCGTTCGTGGGCGGAGGCTTACTACTCCCAAGGCGTGTGTCACGCCTACGTGGATCCCCACAAGCCGAATCCCTTCCACTGGCTGGTACACGAAGCCGTGCACCAGCTAAACCGGGAGTGGACGGGCTTTGCGACGGACAGGTGGATCAACGAAGGCCTCGCCAGCTACTTCGGGGCCAGCCGATATGCGGCTGGCCGACTTGAGCCCGGGGTTCCCGACGTGGAGGCCTACCCAGCCCGTTGGCTCAGGCGCTGGGAACTGACGGGGGATTGGCACGCCGACGTCAGCAATCGCCGGGTCATACCGCTGCGAACCCTGATCGAGGGAAGGGCCGGTCCGGAGATGGACGCCGCGGTAAACGCCTATTACCTGGGCTGGTGGAGCCTCACGCACTTTCTGCTGCACGGTGCGGATGGGCGCCATGCCGACGCCTACAGGTCAATGGCACGCAATGGTGGATCAGTGGCGGAGTTCGAACGACTCGTGGGGCCGCTACAGAGCGTCGAGCAAGCCTGGTACGCCCACCTTGCCGGGCTCGTGGCGGCCGAGGCGAAAATGTCGGAGTGAGCCTCGCGAAGTTGTCGCCTGAGGCGGTGATTACACCAGCTGCCAGACAACCAGCCCGATCGCGCCGAGCGTGAAAACGAAGGCAATCAACGCAGCGAGGCCGTCGTGGGTGACCAGGGCCAGGCCGAAGGCGACCAGGGCGCTGCCGACGATCGTGCTCGCGCCCGGAACGAACTCCAGGGGCACCAGCATCAGTGCGGCGCACAGGCAGCTGATCGCGATGAGATGCCGGCCGATGCGGCCGGTGAGCAGGCGCAGCCGCGGGTGCAGGTGGCGGTCCACGAAGCGGGCGGGTTTGCCCAGCCAGCCGACGCTGCGTTCGACCAGGCTGCTGTCCACCGTCCGGCGCAGCATCCAGCCCGGCAGCCAGGGATGGCGGCGATGCAGGAGGAACTGCACCGCCACCAGCGCGACGACCAGTCCAAGCAGCGCGGACGCGCCGGGGATGTCGCCGACCGGCGAAACGATCATCAGCCCCAGCACCACCAGCAGGGGCGCGTAGGCGCGCGAACCCAGCGCCCCGAGCACGTTGGAAAGACTCACGCGCGAGGCATCCCCCCGGGCCGGCTCGCGGACGCGGCGGAGCAGGCCTTCGAGCGTCTTCTCCTGTGCGCCGCGACCCTCCGGCTTATCCGGACGCGGCGAAGCGCGGGAACTGGAAGGCGCAGATTGCATTCGAAAGAGGCTGCCAAGAACGCACTGAATCGCGCCTAACGCGAAGCGCTCAGCGTTCAGTCCGCCAATT
Organism: uncultured Arenimonas sp.; assembly: GCA_963973175.1. Lineage (GTDB taxonomy): Bacteria > Pseudomonadota > Gammaproteobacteria > Xanthomonadales > Xanthomonadaceae > Arenimonas. The sequence continues at coordinate 2,735 of CAXAYM010000067.1, read as the reverse complement.
GAGCGACGCGGCCGATTCCGTGCCCGACTCGATCGTGATGTCGAAGCCGCGCGACAGCAGGTACTTGAGCGTGACGACCTGGCCGTTGCCCACCAGCGAGATGCCGTAGCCGAGGAACAGGCGCGGCGAGAGGTACTTGCCGACGGTGAAGGTCGCGCCACCGAGCGCGCGGCTTTCTTCGACGCCGGCGCTGTCCAGGCCCAGGCCATCGCCGATCTGCTGCGCCAGCAGGTTGCCGCCGACGCCCAGGGCCAGGGCCGAGGCTTCGAGCTGGCTGGATTCGTTGGCGCTGGTGGACTGCAGCGGGCGTCCGAACACCAGCCAACTGAGGGCTTCGGTGTTGTCCATCGCCGGCGACGAAACGACGTCGGTGATGGGCCGCTGCGCGGTGCCGCGCACCTGCACGCCGACGGTGACTTCGCCCCGGTCGCGCTCGGCCAGGATGTCGAGCGAGGGATTGTCGATCGGGCTGCCCGAGTACGACAGGCGGGCACGCTTGATCTGCAGTTCCTGCCCGTAGGCTTCGTAGCGGCCACTGGCGCGCAGGGTGCCGGTGGCAAGCGCCGCACGGCCGGGGGCCTGGCGGATGTCGAGGGCGCCGGTCAGTGCGCCGTCGAGGCCGAAGCCCTGCAGCTGCACGTCGTCGCCCAGCGACACGTGTACCGCGAGGTCGAGAACCGGGCCTTCGTCCTTCACCTGTTCGGCGTCGACGAGCACGACGTCGGGCGAGGGCTCGATCGCGCCGCCGTCCAGGGCTTCGAGGTCCACCCGGGCGCGCGGCACTTCGATGCGGCCGCCGACCCGCAGGCGCTGGTCACCCATCGCGACCACCAGCGCCGGACTGGCGACGAGCTGCAGATCCGGGGTGTCGGACAGCGTGACGTTCTGGCCGGTCAGCGCCAGCTGCAGCGGCTGCTCGCGGGCGAGGTCCAGCGAGCCGTTGACCTGCAGCACGCCCTCGCCCGAGCGCACGCTGCCGCTGAGTTCGGCATTGCCGTCGGCCATCGTGCGCAGCTCCATCTGGCCGCCTTCCAGTGCAAGCCCCAGGGCGGGCAGTTCGGTGGCCAGCTCGCGAAGGGTCAGCAGGCCTTCCATGCGCGGTTCGGCACGGGTGCCGGAAAACTGCAGTTCGCCTTCCAGTCGGCCGGTGGGCTGGACGATGTCGGGCGACAGCAGCTCCAGCCACGTCAGGTCGCGCATGCGGATCGCCAGCTGGCCGGACAGTAGGCCTTCGTCGCCGGCGCCGGCGCGCAGTTCCGCCAGCAGCATGCCTTCCTGGTTCAGCTGCGCACCGGCACGCAGGTCGATCGTGTCGTTCTCGAACGTGGCCCTGGCGTCGAGGTCGCGGTAGCTGAGCAGGTCGCGGCGGCCGTCGCTGGCTTCGGTGGCCAGCGAGCCCTCGGCGCCGGTGATCTGCAGCTCGCCGTTCCAGCCGCGCGGCCCGGCGCGCAGCTCGGCGTCGACGGCCAGCTCGCCATCAAGCACCAGCGGCACGCCGGCATCGGGCAGCCAGGGCTGGGCCAGGGCCAGCGGAATGCGCTCGCCTTCGGCGCGCCACAGGCCCCGATCGGCCTGCAGGCACAGGAAACCTTCGCCTTCACCGACGACGCAAGCGGGCTCGAGCTGGAATGCGCCGTCGCCCCAGGACCAGCTGGCCGGCTCGCGCAGGGCCAGCGCGGGCGCCCGGGGCGCATCGAGCGAGAACGCGCGCAGTTCGCCGCGGCGGCTGCCGCCTTCCAGGCGGACCGTGCTTTCCAGCGCCAGCTGCAGGTCATTGCTGCGCGCTTCCAGGCGCAGGGCCATGTCGCGCTGGTTGCCGTCGGCGCGCAGGGTCAGCGACTGGATGCGGCGCTCGCCGTAGCGCAGGTCGGTGCCGTCGAGCACCACGCTGCCGCTGCCGGTGCCCGCCGGCAGTTCGCCGCGAAGACTGCCGGCGTCGAGCTGCAGTTCGCCCCAGCGCAGCTCGCTGGCTTCCAGGTCGGCGACCAGGCCGGGCGCGGCACGCGGACCCACCACGCGCAGTTCGCCCTGCAATTCACCGCCGGCCCCTTCGCCAAGGTCGGCCAGGCGCAGCGGCTGCAACGACACATCCAGCGCCAGCGTGGCGCCGACGCGGCCTTCCGCACGGATGCGGCTTTCACCGAGTGACAGCGCCGCCGAGAGTTGGCCAGCGTCGCCCTGCCAGGCCAACGTGCCCTGGCCGGACACCGGGCGGCCGCGCAGGGTGCCGCGAAGGTCGGACAGGGCGAGGTCGCCGACCCAGCCGGCTTCCTCCTGGCGCAGGTCCACGCGCAGGCCACCGCTGATCGCGCCCGGGTAGTCGGGCAGCAGATAGGACGGGTCGAGCGCGTCCAGGCGCGCATCGAGCTGGACGGCGAGCCCCGGCTGCCAGTCCACGCGCCCCTGGCCGGCCAGGCGGCCGCCGGGCGTGCGCATCGCCAGTTCTTCCAGGGCCACGCCGGTGGTGTCGCCCTGGCCGGTGGCGCGCAGCGTGGCCTGTTCGCCGTCGCGAAGCAGGGTGGCGTCGAGCGTCGCGTTCCAGTCATCGGGCAGGCCCTGCACGGAAAGCGTGCCTGCGGCCTGCACCGCCGCGCCGCCGTCGGCCGGCGCCCACTGCAGTTCCCGGGCGTTGGCGGTCAAGGCGATCGGCTGTTCCGCCAGCGGATCCCAGGCGCCCTGCACGGTGAGTTCGCCGACCGGCGTCAGCAGCCGGCCTTCATCCAGCGCGAGGCCTG
>CAXAYM010000066.1:0-9581 GCA_963973175.1 uncultured Arenimonas sp. | reverse complement strand
GTCTTCCGACCACAGCGCATCGGGGCGGGCGCGCAGGCGGTAGCTTTCCCAGCGCAGGCCGGGCACCAGCGCCCAGTGTTCGCCCAAGCGCATTTCGTCCTGCCAGAACACCCCGATCTCGTCGGCGCGGCTGTTCGGAAAGTCCCGCAGCGGGAACACCTCGCCGATGATCACGTTGCTCGACGCGCCCGTACCGAGGTTGGTCTCGATGCCGTCGCGATAGCCGCGGTAGTCGTGGCGTGCCAGGTCGATGCCGAACACCTGCCAGTGCTGCATGCCCATCCAGTCGCCGCGCCACTGCGCGTTGAGCTCGAGCCCGGTGTTTTCCTGTCCGAACACGAAGCGACGCTCGCGCCGCGACAGGAAGGGCGTGGCCCGGTCGGCCAGGCGGAACTGGTCGCTGAACTGGTCGGTCGTGCTGTCCTGGCGATAGGCCAGCAGGCGCACCGGGCCCAGCGGACCCACCTGCTGCCACTCCACGCCGAGGCTGGCACGCAGGCGCTCGTAGCGGTCGTCGCCGGTGAGCGCATAGGTCGTCGCGAAACGACCCGGACCGAACAGCTGCGACTGCACGTCGGTCGTCCGGCGGCCCTCGGCGCGTTCGATGATGGCGCTCCAGCGCCCCGCGTCGCCGGCGTCCAGGCTGAAACGGGCCAGCGCACTGTCGTTGCGGAAGTCGGCGGGATTGGCGGCGAAGTCGGGATCGTCGGCCCCGTTTTTCATCTGCTCGCCCTGGCGGCGGCCCAGCGCCACCAGCGCGGACAGGCGCTGGTCCCCGCTGCGTACCACCAGCCGGCCCGACAGCCAGCGCGAATGATCGCGGCTGCCGGCGCCCGTGCGCGCCAGGCCCTGCCAGTGTTCGTCTTCTCCGGACCAGTCGGTATCGGCGGGGTCCGGCGACCAGTAGGCCACCACGCCGGCCAGCGCCTTGCTGCCGTGCAGGGTGGACGCCGGCCCCCGCAGCACCTCGACGCGCTCGACGATGCCCAGCTCGACCAGGTCGCGCCCGGCCAGTGCGAACTGGCCGACGCCGAAGCCGTCGGGCAGCGGCACGCCGTCGAGTTCGACGCCGACGCGGTTTCCTTCCAGGCCCCGCACGTTGAACCCTTGCGCGCCGAAACGATTCGCATCCGCGCTGACGTCGACGCCCGGCAGCAATCGCGCCAGGTCCTCGATGCCCTGCACGCCTCGTCGATCCATGGACTCGCGGTCCACGCGGCTGACCGCACCCACTACCTGCTTCACCGGTTCGGCGCTGCGGCTGCCGACAACGACCACTGCATCGAGCGTGCGCAAGGTCTCGTCTTCGGCCGATGGAGACAGGGCAGCCGCAAGGGCGAGCGCAAGCGGAACCATGGACATCGTCTTCACCTGTACTTTCTGGAATCGCACCGTACGACAGCCGGGCGCCCCGGTGAATTGACCCCTGTCAAACCATCGTCCGGGATGGAATGGAAAGATCGTTGCACTTGATGCAGGTCAGGGGAGACCAGCCGACCCGGGAACAAGCTTCACCCGACGGCGGTTCACCGCCGAGCAACGCCAAATCCACCTACGGGGATCCAGCCATGAAACGCACACTCATCAGTACCGCCCTTGCCTTCGCGCTCGGTGCCGGCGCCAGCTTCGCCTTCGCGGCGGAAAGCGACGTGGTCAACGAACGCGCACCCAAGACCGAGGACCAGGCCGGCGAAGCCGCCTACCTCGCCAACTGCGCCGCCTGCCACCAGCCCACCGGCACCGGTCTGGCCGGCGCCTTTCCGCCGCTGAAGGATTCGGACTGGATCAAGAAGGACCCGCAGGCCGCCCTGCAGGCCGTCCTGGCCGGACTGAACGGCAAGATCACCGTCAACGGCAATGAGTACAACGCGGTCATGCCGGCGATGAGCCACCTGGCCGACGCCGACATTGCGGCCCTGCTCAACCACGTGATGGACGACCTCAACGACCTCGACACCCGCTTCACCGCGGACCAGGTCGCCGCGGCGCGCAAGGACATCGCCGGCGCCTCCGACCCGGCCCAGGGCGAAGCCCATCCGGGCACCTCCCAGGCCGTCGCCGCCTACAAGGGCGCGCCCTCCACCCTCGCCTCGGCCGACATGAAGATGGTGCGCAGCCCGGGCGCCCCGGACATGACCGAGGAAGAGTTCGCCCAGGCGACCGACATCTTCTTCCAGCGCTGCGCCGGCTGCCACGGCGTGCTGCGCAAGGGCGCCACCGGCAAGCCGCTCACCCCGGACCTGACCCAGGCCAAGGGCACCGATTACCTCAAGGCGCTGATCAACTTCGGCTCCCCGGGCGGCATGCCCAACTTCGGCACCGGCGGCGAGCTGACCACCGAGCAGGTGGACCTGATGGCCCGCTTCCTGCAGCACACCCCGCCGAACCCGCCGGAATGGGGCATGGCCGAGATGCGTGAAAGCTGGAAGGTGCTGGTGCCGGTCGAGGACCGCCCGACCCGGCAGATGAACAAGTACAACCTCGAGAACGTCTTCTCGGTGACCCTGCGCGACTCGGGCGAGATCGCCCTGATCGACGGCGACACCAAGGAGATCATCAACATCATCAAGACCGGCTACGCCGTGCACATCTCCCGCGTCTCGCATTCGGGCCGCTACGTGTACACGATCGGCCGCGACGGCAAGATCGACCTGATCGACATGTGGATGGCCAAGCCCGACCGCGTGGCCGAGATCAAGATCGGCCTGGAAGCGCGTTCGGTCGAGACCTCCAAGTACAAGGGCTTCGAGGACAAGCTGGCGATCGCCGGCGCCTACTGGCCGCCGCAGTTCGTGATCATGGACGGCCCGAGCCTGGAGCCGATGAAGATCGTCTCGACCCGCGGCATGACCGTTGACACGCAGGAATACCACCCGGAACCGCGCGTGGCCGCGATCGTGGGCAGCCACCAGCACCCGGAGTTCATCGTCAACGTCAAGGAAACCGGCCGCATCCTGCTGGTGGACTACAGCGACATCGACAACCTGAAGATCACCACGCTCGACGCGGCGCGCTTCCTGCACGACGGCGGCTGGGACGTGACCAAGCGCTACTTCCTCACCGCGGCCAACCAGAGCGACAAGATCGCGGTGGTGGACTCCAAGGAGCAGCGCATGGTCGGCCTGATCGACGTCGACAAGATCCCGCATCCGGGCCGCGGCGCGAACTTCGTGCATCCGGAGTACGGCCCGGTCTGGGGCACCTCGGCGCTGGGCAACGACAAGATCACGCTGATCGGCACCGACCCGGAGAAGCACGCCGACCATGCCTGGAAGGTGGTCGAGGTGCTGCACGGCCAGGGCGGCGGTTCGCTGTTCATCAAGACCCACCCGAAGTCGCGAAACCTGTGGGTGGACACGCCGCTCAACCCGGACGAGAAGGTGGCGCAGTCGGTGGCGGTGTTCGACATCGACAACCTCGACGGTGGTTTCGAGGTGCTGCCGATCGCCGAGTGGGCGAACCTGGGCGAGGGCCCGAAGCGCGTGGTGCAGCCGGAGTACAACGCGGCTGGCGACGAGGTCTGGTTCTCGGTCTGGAACGGCAAGGACCAGCGTTCGGCGATCGTGGTGGTGGACGACAAGACCCGCAAGCTCAAGGCGGTCCTTGACGACGCCCGCCTGATCACGCCGACCGGCAAGTTCAACATCAACAACACGGTCAACGACGTTTACTGACCGTCGACACACCGCATCGAAAAAGGGCCCCGCGATGCGGGGCCCTTTTTCTTCCGGCCCTTGTAGGAGCCTCAGGGCCAGCTACGTTCGACCTGCAGCCAGACCTTGCGCGTATCGCGCGCGAAACCATCGCTCTGGTAGTCCGCGACTTTCAGCAGGCCCGTGAACCCGCCCGGCAGCGGGAACGAGAGCGACGCGTCCCACTCGCGGCCGTAGTCGGCGTCGCCGCGGTCGGCGTCGAAGTCGTGCCAGGCCACCGTCCAGCCCAGCTTGCCTTCCAGCTTCCCGCTGCCGAACTTGCCGGACACCGACGCGTAACGGTCGTCCAGGCCGTTGGCCGGCGTCACCAGGAACTTGTCCGCCCAGCCGTTGAACGCGTGCAGCGTCGCCAGCGGCGTCTGGAAAGCGGTGGCGCCGTCGCCGCCCAGCTGTTCCCAACCCAGCTTCCAGGTCAGCCCAGCGGCCGTTGCCGAGGGCTCGACCAGGAAATAGTCCGCATCCACGTGCAGCGGGTTGTCGGCGTGATCGCGCTGTTTCGCGTATTCCAGCGTCCAGCCCAGCGTGGTCGCCGCCAGTTTTCGGCTGCCGGTCCAGCGCAGGCCCAGCGTGCGCGTCGAGGCGCTGGCCACGTCCTCGTCGTCGAGCCAGTAGCCGTAGGCGACCACCGTCCCGGCGCCCGTCAGCCAGCTGGCATTGACCAGGTGCGCGTCCAGGCGGCGTTCGCGCGCCAGCGGGTCGCGCGCCTCGTCGCTGAACACGCGATGCACGCGGTCGAGCCAGGCGTAACGCAGCACCAGCCCGTCGCGCGGGCCCAGGTCCGCCACCAGGCCGTCGTAGGTCTGTTCGTTCTGGCGCCAGCCGACGTTGCCGACGAAACGCTGGTTGTCCAGCAGCAAACGCTGGCGGCCCAGGGTCGCGCCGCCTTTCGTGCCCTGCCAGCGCAGCCAGGCCTGGTTTACTTCCAGCGAGGCCGGGTCGGCCACCACCGGGTACGCGGTTTCACCGTTGGCCGTGGAGTTGAAGTTGCCGGCTTCCGCAAGGCCCTCGAATTCCAGGCCGGCAGTGAAACCGGCACCCAGCGTGTGGCGGTAGCCCAGCCGCAGCCGCAGCGTGTCGGCGTTGGCGTCGCGGGCAAAGGCCGCGTCGTCCACCGTTTCATGACGATAACGAAGATGGCCGGACCAGCCGTCGTCGGCCGTTTGCGCCCCGGCGGCGCATGGCAGGCCGGCGGCAGCCAGCGCAAGCGTGATGCAGGTCTTGAGGTTCATGGCGGGATTCCAAACCAGGCCCGGATCGGGTCGTCGCAAGGGTGCGCCCGCGCGCGGGACTTGCCACTGAGCCAGGTCAAGCAGGAAAGAATTTGTCGCATCACCCGGGGTTCACATGGCCGGCAAGCAGGTGCATGCTGTGCGACATTGGTTCTGCTTGACGCGTGTCAGGGAAGGACGCGTGACTCCGCAGGAAGCTGTCGGCATCGAAATGCCTGAACGACCTACCATCGGAGACATGCTCATGAAACGCCCGCTGCTCGTCCTGTCCATCGCCGCCGCCCTGGCCCTCGCCGGCTGCCGCGACAACCCCAACGCCGACCTCGATGCCCATGAAGCCGTGGTCGCCAAGCGCGCCGCCGGCGCGGCCGACACGGGCGGCTCGCGCAAGGGCGACTTCGGTCCGCCCCAGGGCGAGATGATCGAGGCCGTGCTCACCGCGCCGCCGCACGTGCCGCCGCCGACCAACCGCGACTACCCGGCCAAGGTGAAGGTCGAGCTGGAAGTGCGCGAGGTCGACCTGGAAATCGCCGAAGGCGTCACCTACACCTTCTGGACCTTCGGCGGCACCGTGCCGGGCAGCTTCATCCGCGTGCGCCAGGGCGACACGGTGGAATTCCACCTGCACAACCACCCCGACTCGAAGATGCCGCACAACATCGACCTGCACGGCGTCACCGGCCCCGGTGGCGGCGCCGCGTCCACGTTCACGGCGCCGGGCCACGGCTCGCAGTTCACCTTCAAGGCGCTCAACGCCGGCCTGTACGTGTACCACTGCGCCACGGCACCGGTGGGCATGCACATCGCCAACGGCATGTACGGCCTGATCCTGGTCGAGCCGCCCGAAGGCATGCCGCCGGTGGACAAGGAGTTCTACGTCATGCAGGGCGACTTCTACACCACCACCAAGTTCCGCGAGAAGGGCCACGCGCCCTTCGACATGCAGAAGGCCATCGACGAGAACGCCACCTACGTGCTCTTCAACGGCTCCGAGAACGCGCTCACCGGTGACAAGGCCATCAAGGCCAGCGTCGGCGAGGACGTGCGCCTGTACGTGGGCAACGGCGGTCCCAACCTGGTCTCGAGCTTCCACGTGATCGGCGAGATCTTCGACAAGGTCTGGTACGAAGGCGGCACCCGCTACCAGGAAAACGTGCAGACCACGCTGATCCCGGCCGGCGGCGCCATGATCGCCGACTTCCACCTTGAAGTGCCCGGCAGCTACGTGCTGGTGGACCACTCGATCTTCCGCGCCTTCAACAAGGGCGCGCTGGGCATCCTCCAGGTCGATGGCGAAGAGGACAAGAGCATCTACTCGGGCAAGGAAGTCGACCACGTCTACCTGGGCGACAAGGCCGCCAGCATGGCACCGGTGGCCCAGGCGGCCGCTGCCCAGGCATCGGGCACGCTGACGCTGGAAGACCAGGTGGCCGCGGGCAAGGCGCTGTTCGCCGGCACCTGCTCCACCTGCCACGGCGTCGATGGCGCCGGCATGACGGGCGTGTTCCCGCCGCTGGCCAAATCGGACTGGATGACGCGTTCGCACGACGAACTCGCGGCCATCGTGCTCAACGGCCTGTCCGGTCCGGTCAAGGTCAATGGCGAGGACTACAACTCGGTGATGCCGCCGATGAGCCAGCTGACCGACGATGAGGTGGCCAACATCCTCACCTACGTGCTCAACAGCTGGGGCAACCCGGGTGGCCAGGTCAGCAAGGAAGACGTGGCCAAGGTGCGCGCCAATACGGAGCGCGGCGAAGGCGCGGCGCACTGACCATGAAAACGGCCTGGGTGCTGCTGCTGGCCCTGCTTCCCCTGCCCGGCGTCGCCGCCGGGCAGGACTGGGCCCGGCTGCCGGGCGGCGAGTTCAGCTCGGTGCTGCGCTACGAAGACACCAATGGCGTACTGAAGGTCGCGCCGTTCGAGCTCCAGCGCCGGCCCGTCACCAACGCCCAGTTCCTGGAGTTCGTGCGCAGCCACCCCGACTGGCGTCGTGGCCAGGCTCCGGAACTGTTCGCCGAACAGCGCTACCTGCAACACTGGGCCGGCCCCACGGACCTCGGCAACGCCGGCCCCCGACAGCCGGTGGTGCAGGTCAGCTGGTTCGCCGCCCAGGCCTATTGCGAAGCCCAGGATGCGCGGCTGCCGACCTGGGCCGAGTGGGAGTTCGCGGCGGCCGCCGATGAAACCCGCGCCGACGCCCGCAAGGACCCTGCCTGGCGCGAACGGATCCTCGCCTGGTATTCCCGCCCCTCGAACCAGGCCCTCGCCGATGTCGGCCAGGGACCCGCGGACGTCAATGGCGTGCAGGACCTGCATGGCCTGGTCTGGGAATGGGTGGATGACTACGCCGCGATGCTGGTTTCGCCCGACAACCGCGACCAGGGCGATCCCGACAAACTCCAGTTCTGCGGCGCCGGCGCCATCTCCATGGACGACCGTGAAAACTACGCCGTGCTGATGCGCGTGGCGATGCTCTCGGCCCTGCAGGCCGAGGACACCACCGGCAACCTCGGCTTCCGCTGCGCCCGCGACATCAAGGATCCGAAACGATGAAAACCTGGACCCTGGCCCTGGGCCTGCTGCTGGCGCTGGCCGGCGGCCTGCCGCAGGCGGCGGCGTCGGCCGGACTGCCCGGCGACTCGGCCTATCGCCTGACCGACACCTACACCGACCAGTCAGGACGCGACTTCACGCTCGCCGACGGCCGCGGCAAGGTCCGGCTGGTGGCGATGTTCTACACCTCCTGCCGCTACGTCTGCCCCCTGATAATCGACAGCGCCAAGGGCATCGAACACGCCTTGACGCCGGAAGAGCGCGCCCGCCTGCACGTGTTGCTGGTCAGCCTGGACCCGGCCCGCGACGATCCGGCGGCGCTGAAGCAGGTTTTCGACAAGCGCCGCCTGCCCGCCGACCGTTGGACCCTGGCCCGCACCGAAGCCGCCGGCGTGCGCCGCCTGGCCGCGGTCCTGGGCATCCGCTACCGGCCGTTGGCCGATGGCGAGTTCAACCACACCTCGGCCCTGGTGCTGCTTGATGGCGAAGGCCGCATCCTGGCTCGCACCGAAACCCTTGGCAGCGTGCCGGATCCGGACTTCCTGGCCGCCGTGAAGGCGGCGCTGGCGGCACCGGCCTCCTGAGACCGTTTCCCGGGGCAGCCACGTCCCGGAAAATCGCGCCTTGACCAAGGTCAACCCGGCGGCGCGCCGGGTTGGGGATAATGTCGCCAAGTAAACGGGGAAGCTCCGATGACGCTGGACAACAAGGTGGAAACCTACAACGACAAGGTCGTGCTGCAGTTCGCAGTGATGACCGTGGTCTGGGGCGTGGTGGGCATGCTGGTGGGGGTGATCATCGCCGCCCAGCTGTACTGGCCCTCCCTGAACTTCGACCTGCCCTGGTTCAGCTTCGGCCGCCTGCGGCCGCTGCACACCAATGCGGTCATCTTCGCCTTCGGCGGCTGCGCCCTGTTCGCCACCAGCCTGTACGTGGTGCAGCGCACCTGCCACGCGCGGCTGATCAGCGACAAGCTCGCCGCCTTCGTGTTCTGGGGCTGGCAGCTGGTCATCGTGGCCGCGGCCATCACCCTGCCGCTGGGTTACACCCAGTCCAAGGAATACGCCGAGCTGGCCTGGCCGATCGACGTCCTGATCACCCTCGTCTGGGTGGCCTACGGCTGGATCTTCTTCGGCACCATCGCCAAGCGCCGCGTCCGGCACATCTTCGTCGCCAACTGGTTCTACGGCGCCTACATCATCGCCGTGGCCCTGCTGCACATCGTCAACTCGCTGGCGATGCCGGCCGGCCTGTGGCACAGCTACCCGGTCTATTCCGGCGCCGTGGATGCGATGGTGCAGTGGTGGTACGGCCACAACGCGGTCGGTTTTTTCCTGACCGCCGGCTTCCTCGGCATGATGTATTACTTCGTGCCGCGCCAGGCCAACCGCCCCATCTACAGCTACCGGCTGTCGATCGTGCACTTCTGGGCGCTGATCGCCGTGTACATGTGGGCCGGCCCGCACCACCTGCACTACACCGCCCTGCCCGACTGGGTGCAGTCGGTGGGCATGGTGTTCTCGCTGATCCTGCTGGCGCCCAGCTGGGGCGGCGCGATCAACGGCATCATGACCCTCTCCGGCGCCTGGCATAAGCTGCGCACCGACCCGATCATCAAGTTCCTCGTCGTCGCCATCTCGTTCTACATGATGAGCACCTTCGAGGGCCCGATGATGTCGATCAAGACCGTCAACGCGCTCAGCCACTACACCGACTGGACCATCGGCCACGTGCACTCGGGTGCGCTGGGCTGGGTGGCCATGATCTCGATCGGCTCGATCTACATGCTGATCCCGCGCTGCCTGGGCCTGAAGGAAATGGCCAGCATCCGCATGATCGACCAGCACTTCTGGATCCACACCATCGGCGTGGTGCTGTACACCGTGTCGATGTGGATCGCCGGCATCTACCAGGGCCTGATGGCGCGTGCCGCGAACGACGACGGCACGCTCACCTATGTCTTCGCCGAGATCGTCCAGTTCAACTATCCCTACTACCTGGTGCGCCTGCTCGGCGGCCTGCTGGTGATCGCCGGCATGGCCCTGATGTGCGACTGGGCGGCGGGCTGGCAGATCGGAAAGCG
>CAXAYM010000065.1:0-9609 GCA_963973175.1 uncultured Arenimonas sp. | reverse complement strand
GCGATCTTCATCGAGGAACTGCGCAAGTGGGACTGGTACGACAAGACCAGCCAGGCCTTCGCGGTGTTCCTGCCGGTGAAATCCGTGGGCGTGGTCGGTGACGCACGCGCCTACGAATGGGTGATCGCGCTGCGGGCGGTGGAAACCGTGGACTTCATGACCGCGCATTGGGCGCACCTGCCGTATGAGTTCCTCGATAATGTTTCCCGCCGTATTATCAATGAGATACGTGATATTTCTCGCGTAGTTTATGACATCAGCGGCAAACCGCCCGCGACCATCGAGTGGGAATGAAACGCGCGTTTTCCCCGCAGGACGAAGCCTGGATGCAGCAGGCCCTGGCCCTGGCCGGCCGGGCAGAGGCCGAAGGGGAAGTGCCCGTCGGCGCCGTGGTGGTCGGACCCGACGGCGCACTGCTCGCGGAGGGCTGGAACCGCAACATCACCGAGAACGACCCACCGCGCATGCCGAGATCGTGGCCATGCGCCGTGCCGGCCAGGCGCTGGGCAACCACCGGCTGGTCGGCTGCACCCTGTACGTCACGCTCGAACCCTGCGCGATGTGCGCGATGGCGATGGTGCATGCGCGCCTGGCGCGGGTGGTCTTCGGCGCGAAGGACCCCAAGACCGGCGCCGCCGGCAGTGTCTTCGACCTGCTCACCGATTCGCGCCACAACCATCGGCTCCAGGCCGAAGGCGGGCTGCTTGGCGAGCAGGCCGGCCAGCGGCTGACCGACTATTTCAGGCGCAAGCGGGCCCGGCCCGGGCTCTGATCAGCCGCCGCCGCGCCGGGACATCTCGATGTCCAGTTCGGCGTCGAAGTTGCGCACCGCCATCACCACCTCCAGGCCCATGAACAGGCTGGCGGCCAGCATGCTCAGCACGCCGGCGATCGCCAGCACCGTCGGTGCCAGCCCGAGCCGGAAGCCGCTGAAAGCGTCCACGGCCAGCGCGAGGCTGGTACCGACGAAACAGCCCAGCGACACGTAGAGCATCACGCAGGCGCGCATCACGTGCGTGGCGCGGGCCCGATGGCGGCGGATCTGTACCTCCAGCACGGGCCGGTGGTCGCCCGGCGTCAGTTCCCACTGGCCCATCAGGCTGCGCAGGCGATCGACCACGCGCGCCAGCCGGTTGTTGGCCGAGATCAGCAGCGAACCGGTCGCCGCCATCAACAGGGCAGGGGCCAGCATCGAACCGAGGATGCGGTAGTGGTCGAGGCTTTCGGTGGGGAACATCACGGGCCTGGTCATCCGGGTCGGCGGGGTATGATGCCGCCTTCACCACCAACGCCGCCAGCCGCATGCCCGCCAACCCGAACAACCTGGTCTGGATCGACCTGGAAATGACCGGCCTGGACCCGGACACCGACTCGGTGATCGAGATCGCCACCCTGGTCACCGACAGCCAGCTCAACGTGCTCGCCGAGGGCCCCGAGCTCGCCATCCGGCACCCGCTGGAACGGCTCGAGGCCATGGACGAATGGAACCGGGGCACGCATACCCGGTCGGGTCTGTGGCAGCGCGTGCTCGACAGCCAGGTGTCGATGGCCCAGGCCGAGGCCCTGACGGTGGCATTCCTCAGCGAGTGGGTGCCGGCCGGCAAGTCGCCGATCTGCGGTAATTCGATCTGCCAGGACCGGCGTTTCCTGGTGCGTCACATGCCGCGCCTGGAGCGCTACTTCCACTACCGCAACCTCGATGTCTCCACGCTCAAGGAGCTCTCGCGCCGCTGGTCCCCGGACGTGCTCGCCGGCGTGCAGAAGGTCGGCGCGCACACGGCGCTTTCCGACATCCGCGAATCGGTGAAGGAGCTGGCGCACTACCGCCGGCACATGGGCCGGCTGGGCGGGCTGCCGGAACTGGCCAGTCCCGGCGGCCAGTAGGCGGTCAGTCCTTTTCGACGGCCTCGAACGCGGCCCGGGGCAGGTCCAGCACCTGGCCATCGGAGCCATGGTGGTAGATGTGCAGGTCGCGCTGCGGGAAGGGGATGGTGATGCCGATCTCGCCGAAGTTGCGGTGCACGGCTTCCTTGAGGTCGCTGCCGGTGGCGATGTAGTCGGGGGTGTTGGTCCAGGCGCGCAGCACCAGGTCCACGCTCGATTCGCCCAGGCCGGTCACCAGCACTTCCGGCGCGGGATCGTCCAGCACCTTGTCATGCCCGCGCGCCAGCGCCAGCAGGGCCTCGCGGGCCTTGCGCACGTCGTCGCCATAGCCGATGCCGATTTCCAGGTCGATGCGGCGCTGGCCGCGCGCGGTGAAGTTGATGATCGGCGAGGTGGTGATTTCGCTGTTGGGCAGGACGATGTCGTGGTTCTGGTAGGCCCGCAGCACCGTCTGGAAGATGCCGACGCGCTCGACCACGCCCTGCTGGCCGGCCGCTTCCACGGCGTCGCCGGCGCGGAAGGGCCGCAGCACGATCAGCATCACGCCCGCGGCGATGTTCGAGAGGGAATCCTTCAGCGCCAGGCCGACCGCCAGGCCGGCGGCACCGAGCACCGCCAGCAGCGACGTGGTGGGCACGCCCACCGCATCGAGCACCGCGACGAAGACGACCACCAGGCCGACGACCTTGATGATGTTGCCCAGGAAGTCGCGCAGGATCTGCTCCATGCCCGAGCGGACCATCCCCCGGTCCGCGCCCTTGGTCAGCAGCTTGATCAGGAACCAGCCGATCAGGCCGACCGCCACCGCCAGCATCACCTTGGCCGCCCAGGGCGGCATGTTCAGCAGGTCGGCAAGCTGCGCCTCGAGCCCGTCAATCCTGCCGGCGGCGCGCTCCGCCGCGTTTGCGGCCTCGGTGGCCGATTCGGCCGCCTGCTGCGCCTTCTCGGCGACGTCGGAGGGCTCGGGAGTGTTGGGGGTCGGGGTCGCTTGGGTCATCAATTCGCCTTGAGTTTGGCCAGTCGCAGCCAGGTATCAATGACGGTATCGGGGTTGAGCGACACGGACTCGATGCCCTGCTGCATCAACCAGTCGGCCAGGTCGGGGTGGTCGGACGGACCCTGGCCGCAGATACCGATGTACTTGCCCTTGGCCTTCGCAGTGGAAATCGCCATGGCCAGCAGCTTCTTGACGGCGGCGTCGCGCTCGTCGAACAGGTGGGCAACGATACCCGAGTCGCGGTCAAGGCCAAGTGTAAGCTGGGTGAGGTCGTTCGAACCGATCGAGAAGCCGTCGAACATTTCGAGGAATTCCTCGGCCAGCAGCGCGTTGGACGGCAGCTCGCACATCATGATCACCTTCAGGCCGTTTTCACCGCGCTTGAGGCCGTTGGCTTCCAGCGTTTCGATGACGGCGCGGCCTTCGGCCAGGGTGCGCACGAAGGGGATCATGATCCAGCAGTTGGTCAGGCCCATCTCATCGCGAACCTTGCGGACGGCCTGGCACTCGAGCGCGAAACACTCGCGGAATTCGGGGTGCACGTAGCGCGAGGCGCCGCGGAAACCGATCATCGGGTTTTCCTCGTGCGGCTCGTACTGCTTGCCGCCGACGAGGTTGGCGTATTCGTTGGACTTGAAGTCCGACAGGCGCACGATGACGGCATTGGGCGCGAAGGCCGCCGTCAGCGTGGCGATGCCCTCGGCCAGGCGCTCGACGTAGAAGGACACCGGGTCGGCGTAGCCGGCGGTGATCTGGTCGATCTGCTTCTTCAGGTCCGCGGGCTGCTTCGAGTATTCGAGCAGGGCGCGCGGATGCACGCCGATCTGGCGGGCGATGATGAACTCCAGCCGCGCCAGGCCGATGCCCTGGTTGGGAAGCTGCGCGAAGTCGAAGGCACGCTCGGGGTTGCCGACGTTCATCATGATCTTCAGCGGCGCCGGCGGCATGTTGCCCAGGTCGGTGGTGGTGACCTCGAAACCGAGCTTGCCTTCGTAGATGTAGCCGGTGTCGCCTTCGGCGCAGCTGACGGTGACTTCGGCCCCATCGGGGATGGACGTCATCGCGTCGCCGGTGCCCACGACCGCCGGCACGCCCAGTTCGCGGGCGATGATCGCGGCGTGGCAGGTGCGGCCACCGCGGTTGGTGACGATGGCGGCGGCGCGTTTCATGATCGGCTCCCAGTCGGGATCGGTCATGTCGGCCACCAGCACGTCACCGGGCTGGAATTTGCTCATCTCCGCCAGGCTGCGCACGATGCGCGCGGTGCCGGCGCCGATCTTGTGCCCGATGGCGCGGCCCTCGGACAGCACCTCGCCGCGCTTGTCCAGGTGGAAGCGCTCGATCTGGGTGGCGTGGGCGCGCGACTTCACCGTTTCCGGGCGGGCCTGCACGACGTAGAGCTTGCCGGTGTTGCCGTCCTTGGCCCACTCGATGTCCATCGGCCGGCCGTAGTGTTTTTCGATCACCAGGGCCTGGCGCGAGAGCTCCTCGACGTCGGCATCGGTGATCGAGAACTGGCGCTGCAGTTCAGCCGGCGTGGGCTCGGTGCGAACGCGCTCGCCCGGGGCATCCGAATAGACCATGCGCAGCTGCTTGCTGCCCAGCGTGCGGCGCAGCACCGCCGGCTTGCCCTGCTGCAGGGTGGGCTTGTAGACGTAGAACTCGTCGGGGTTGACTGCGCCCTGCACGACCATCTCGCCCAGGCCGAAGCTGGAGGTGACGAAGACCACGTCGCGGAAGCCCGATTCGGTGTCGAGCGTGAACAGCACGCCGGACGCGCCGATGTCCGAGCGCACCATCAGCTGCACGCCGGCGCTGAGGAAGACGTCCTCGTGCTTGAAGCCGTGGTGCACGCGGTAGGCGATGGCGCGGTCGTTGTAGAGGCTGGCGAAGACCTCCTTCACCTTGCGCACCACGTCGTCCTCGCCGGTCACGTTGAGGAAGGTCTCCTGCTGCCCGGCGAAGCTGGCGTCGGGCAGGTCCTCGGCGGTGGCGGAGGAGCGCACGGCCACGGCGATGTCGGTGGCGCCGGCCTCCTCGCACATGCGGCGGTAGCCATCGCGGATGGCCTGGTCGAGCTCGGGCTGCAGCGGCGCGTCGATCACCCAGCCGCGGATCTCGCCGCCGGCGGCGACCAGGGCATCCACGTCCTCGACGTCCAGCGTGGCCAGGCGGTCGAAGATGCGCTGGCTCAGGTCGTTGTGGGCGATGAAGCGGCGGAAGGCGTCGGCCGTGGTGGCGAAACCACCCGGCACCGACACCCCCAGCTGGGCCAGGTGGCCGATCATCTCGCCGAGCGAGGAATTCTTGCCGCCGACCTGGGCCAGGTCGGACAGGCGGAGTTCGTGCAGCCAAAGGACGTCGGCGTTCAAGGGTGTCTCCAATCGCTCCAAGCTGCGTATGATGCGACCCGAGCGCACGCCATACAAGCTTGAATTCTCAGGGGAAAGCAGGGCATGGAAGGGGTACGGCCGGTTTTTTACGTCTCCGACGGCACGGGCATCACGGCCGAAACCATCGGCCACAGCCTGCTGACCCAGTTCAGCGGCACCCAGTTCGCCACCCGCCGCATCGCCTTCGTCGACAGCGTCGAAAAGGCCGACGCCGCCGTCGCCGAGATCCGCGCGGCCGGCGAGGAGGCAGGCCTGCGGCCGGTCGTGGTCAACACCGTCGTGGACCCGGACCTCAACGCGCTGCTGGCCGAAAGCGGGGCGCTGATGCTCGACGTCTTCGCGCCCTTCATCAGCCCGCTGGAGCAGGAGCTCGAGCAAAAGCGCCATCCGCGCGTCGGCCACGCCCACGGCCTGGTGGACTTCGCGGCCTACGAACAGCGCATCAACGCGACCAACTACGCGCTGACCCACGACGACGGCATGGACGTGCACTACGACGACGCCGACGTGATCCTGGTCGGCGTGTCCCGTTCGGGCAAGACGCCCACCTGCCTTTACATGGCGCTGCACTACGGCGTGAAGGCGGCCAACTATCCGCTGACCGTCGAGGACCTGGAAGGGCGCGAACTGCCGCGGCGCCTGCGCGCCCACCGTCGCAAGCTGTTCGGGCTGACCATCGACCCCGAGCGCCTGTCGCAGATTCGCGAGGAGCGCCGGCCCAACTCCCGCTACGCCACCCTGGCCACCTGCCGGTCCGAAGTGGTCGCGGCCGAGGCGCTGTTCCGGCAGGAGAACATCCCGGTCCTGAGCACCACCCACACCTCGATCGAGGAAATCGCCGGCAAGGTGCTGGCCAACCTGGGCATCCACCGGCACATGTTCTGAGCCCGCCGGGCGTCCCTTGGCGCGGCCGGGCCGCGTGCTAGCATCCAGCCATGTCCGCCTCGCCGATCGCCAGGAACCTTCCGCGCATGAGCCGCTTCGAGTGGCTCATGGGGCTGTACGGCGAGAACTTCACCCGGCTGACCCGGATGTTCCAGCCCCAGGCCCTGGCCGAAGGCCGATACCTCTCGCGCGTTCCCGGGGGCCTGGACCTGCAGGTCGACGTGCTGGCGCAGCATGCCTATACGGTCGAGCTCCGGCTCAGCTACCTGATGATCGACGCCCGCACCGGCCAGCCCGATCCTTCCGCCTACGTCCGGCTGTATCGCGACGCCCGGCAGGCCGAAGCCACCCACTGCTACGTCGGCCGCCACTGGCAGGACGTGCTCGGACTTCGTCCCAGCGTGCAGGCCCTGGTCGGCCATCGCCTGAGGATGAACGGTTTCCTCAACAAGTGGCTCGACTATCTTGAAGGGCAGGGGCATGGCCCACACTCCCTTTGCGACATGGACCCGAGCCCGGCGGAGAAAAAAAACGCCGCATGCGCTTGACGGACCCGCGGCTCATGTCTAAACTTCCGCTTCTTCCTTCGGTGGGGCTATAGCTCAGCTGGGAGAGCGCTACAATGGCATTGTAGAGGTCATCGGTTCGATCCCGATTAGCTCCACCACCGATTCAAAGTGAACGTTGTCCCCATCGTCTAGAGGCCTAGGACATTACCCTTTCACGGTAGCGACCGGGGTTCGAATCCCCGTGGGGACGCCACTTCAGCGTCGTATGAAAGCCCGGCTCCGGCCGGGCTTTTTCTTTGCGGCGACTGCGGCGAGGATGGGGGCGGGGAAAGGTGCCGGGGAGCGGCCACGCATGCACAACCGATTCATCGTCAGCGACTGGTCCGCCTTCGCGCCCGGGCTGGAAAGCCACGAGGACTGGCGGGCCTGGGCGGCCGCGCCGTGCCTCCCCGCCGGCGACCAGGTGCCCGCGCTGGCCGAGATGCCGGCCATGCAGCGTCGCCGGCTCGAACGCCTCGGACGCATGGCGTTGCAGGTTGCCTGGCGGCTGCAGCCCGAACCGGAGCCGTCGGTGCCGGTGGTGTTTTCCTCGCGACACGGCGACATCACGCGAACCTTCCAGATGTTGCGTGGCCTGGCCGGCGGCGAGCCGCTGTCGCCCACGCATTTCGGCCTGTCCACGCACAACGCGGTGGTGGCCCAGTATTCGATCGCCCGCGGCCTGACCGGCAATTACCTGGCCGTCGCCGGCTGCATCGAGTCACCGGAAGCCGCGGTCACCGAAGCCCTGGGCCTGCTGGCCGACGATGCACCGTCGGTGCTGGTGGTGCACTGCGACGACCTTACGCCGCAGGACTACGCCTGTTATCGCGACGAAGCCGAGGCGCCGTTTGCCTGGGCGTGGCGGCTGCGCCGGGCAGGGGAGGGCGAGTCGTCGCTGGCGCTGGCGGCTGCGTCCGGCGGTGATCCCGGAGCGCCTGCGGCGTCCGGCCTGCCCCATGGCCTGGACGTGTTGCGCTGGTTCCTCTCCGGGGAAACGACGCTGGTGGCCCCCCAGTCGGGGCGACGCTGGAGCCGCGATGGCTGAGTGGCTCAACCGGGCCTGGCGTATCGTCGGCACCGCCGTCTCCTTTGCCGCGTTCGGGCTCGGCGGCCTGGTGCTGGGGCTGCTGGTGTTCCCCTTGCTGCGGCTGTTCGTGCGCGATCCGGTACGGCAGGGGGAGTTCGCGCGTGGCCTGATCCGCCGCAGCTTCGCCGGCCACGTGGAACTGATGCGGCGACTCGGCGTGCTCAGCTACGAACTGCACGGCCTGGAACGACTCGAGCGCCGGGGACTGCTGGTGCTGGCCAACCATCCGACCCTGATCGACGTGGTGTTCCTGGTGTCGCTGATCCCGCAGGCCGACTGCGTGGTCAAGTCGCGCCTGCTCGCCAACCCCTTCACCCGCGGTCCGGTGAAGGCCACCGGTTATGTCTGCAACGACAGCGGCGCCGGCCTGGTCGAGGACTGCATCCGCACCGTACGGTCGGGACGGAACCTGGTGATCTTCCCGGAGGGCACGCGCACCCCGCGCGGCGAGGTCCTCGGACCCCTGCAGCGGGGCGCCGCCAACATCGCCATCCGCGGCCGGATCGACGTCACCCCGGTGCTGGTCACCTGCCGGCCGCGCACCTTGGGCAAGGGTGAGAAATGGTATCGTGTGCCTTCACGGCGATTTCACGTCAGGATCGAGGTCTTGCCGGACGTCCCGGTGGCCCCCTTCCTGGACGAGGCCGCGTCCGAAGCCCTCGCGGCCCGGCACCTGACCCAATCCCTGGACCACTACTTCAAGACGGAGCTGTCGCGTGTCGGCGCTGCAAATTGAAATCAAGGAACTGATCATCGCCACCCTGTCCCTCGAGGACATCGGCCCGGACGACATCGACGCCTCCGCGCCCCTGTTCAACGAAGGCCTGGGCCTGGATTCGATCGATGCGCTGGAGCTGGGCCTGGCCCTGCAAAAGCGATACGGCGTGACCCTCGCGGCCGATTCGGCCGAACCCCGCCAGCATTTCGCCAGCGTCGATGCGCTCTGCGCTTTCGTCGCCGCGAACCGGAAGCAGTAAGGCCTGCGGGCCGAAGTACGAGTTCCAGACCATGACCAAGGACCAGCTCTTCCAACGCATCGTCGGCATCCTGCACGACACCTTCGACATCGACCCGGTCCGGGTCACGCCGGACTCGCGCCTGGGCGAGGACCTGGATATCGACAGCATCGACGCGGTGGACCTGATCGTGCAGCTCAAGCCGCTGCTGGGCGGCAACCTCCGGCCCGAGGCCTTCCGGTCCGTGCGCACCGTGCAGGACGTGGTCGATGCGCTGCACGCGATGATGCAGGCCGGCGACGGTTCCGTCGCGGCCGGCTGAACATGCGCGCCGCGACCGGCCTGGCCTGGCTGGCGACCCTGCTGTATCCGCTGGCCGTCTGGTTCGGCCTGGCCCGCTGGGAGGCGCGCTGGGTCGCCCTGCTGTTGCTGGGGGTGGCGGTGCTCCGGGCCCTGGCGTCCCCGGAGCCAATCTGGCGGGTGGCGGCCGCCGGTGCCGGCCTGCTGGTGCTGGCCAGTTTCCTCGCCAACGATGGCCTGCCGCTCAAGCTCTACCCGGTGCTGGTGAACGCGGCATTGCTGGGCGTGTTCGCCACCAGCCTGTGGCGCCCGCCGACGGTGATCGAGCGCCTTGCCCGCCTGCAGCACCCGGACCTGCCGCCCGAGGCGATTCCCTATGTGACGCGCGTGACCCGGGTCTGGTGCGGGTTTTTCCTGGCCAACGGCCTGGTCGCCCTGTGGACGGCGTTGGCGGCATCAGATGCCACCTGGGCGCTGTACAACGGGCTCATCGCCTACCTGCTCATCGGCGCCCTGGTCCTGGGCGAGCGCCTGCTGCGACCCAAGCATGGCCACT
>CAXAYM010000064.1:0-9630 GCA_963973175.1 uncultured Arenimonas sp. | reverse complement strand
GGCTGGACACCGAGGTGGTCAGCGTCGATTCGGCGCTGGTCTACCGCGGGCTCGACATCGGCGCCGCCAAGCCCGACGCGGCGACCCTGGCGCGGGCGCCGCACCACCTGGTGGACGTGCGCGATCCGCACGAGGTTTTTTCCGCCGCCGATTTCGCCCGTGAGGCGCTGCCGCCGATGCAGCGCCTTGCCGAACAGGGCCGGGTGCCGCTGCTGGTCGGTGGCACGGGCCTGTATTTCAGCGCGCTGCTGGACGGGCTGTCCGACCTGCCCGAAGCCGACCCCGGCCTGCGCGCCGGCATCGCCGCCGAGGCCGGCGAGCGCGGCTGGCCGGCCCTGCACGCGGAGCTTGCCGCCATCGATCCGGCGGCCGGCCAGCGCATCAAGCCCGGCGACAGCCAGCGCATCACCCGGGCGCTGGAGGCCGGCGCGCGCCGGGTCTTTCCCTTCAGGGTGCTGCGCCTGGTGCTGGCCCCGGCTGACCGGGCGGTGCTGCATGCCCGCATCGAAGCGCGTTTCGACCAGATGCTCGGGCAGGGTTTCCTGGACGAGGTGCGGCGGCTGCGCAGCGATCCGCGCCTGAACCCGGACCTGCCGTCGATGCGTGCAGTCGGCTACCGCCAGGCCTGGGCGCATCTCGAAGGACGGACCGACGCCGCCACGTTCAGGGCGCAGGCGATCGCGGCGACCCGCCAGCTGGCCAAGCGCCAGCTCACCTGGCTGCGTGCCCGCAGCGAGGTCCTGTGGGTCGACCCGCAGACTGAACGGGCCCTCGCGGACCAGCGCCTGGCGGCCTTCCTGGCCCGCCCGGCCGGGCGGTAACTGCTAGACTGCGGGCATTCGCGGCCCTGGACCCTTTGGCCGCAAATCGCGCCGCGCTGGCGCGCCACAATAAGAAGACGGAGTCCACCGATGTCCAAAGGCCAATCCCTCCAGGATCCCTTCCTCAATGCCCTGCGCCGCGAGCGCATCCCCGTGTCCATCTACCTGGTGAACGGCATCAAGCTGCAGGGCACGATCGAGAGTTTCGACCAGTTCGTGGTCCTGCTGCGCAACACGGTCAGCCAGATGGTCTACAAACACGCCATTTCCACGGTCGTGCCGGCGCGCAACGTGCGCATCGGTCCGGGCGGCGGCCAGGTGGCCCCGGCCAATGGCGACGACGATGAAGCGGGCCAGGACGATTGACCCGCGTGACGACTGATGTTTGAGCGCGCCCGCAAGGGCGAACGCGCCCTGCTGGTGCAGCCGCACCCGCCGGGCATGCAGGACCCGTCCCGCCTCGAGGAATTCACCGAGCTGGCCCATTCGGCCGGCGCCACCGTGGTCGGCACCGTGCCGGCGCGCGTCGAGCGGCCCAATCCGGCGTATTACATCGGCACCGGCAAGCTCGAGGAGGTCAAGTCCGCCTGCGAGGCGACCGAGGCCGACCTGGTGCTGGTGAACGAGCTGCTGACGCCGGCCCAGGAGCGCAACCTCGAGCGCGTGCTCAAGCGCCGCGTGGTCGATCGCACCGGACTCATCCTCGACATCTTCGCCCAGCGCGCGGCCAGCCATGAAGGCAAGCTGCAGGTCGAGCTGGCCCAGCTCAAGCACTGGGCCACGCGCCTGGTGCGTGGCTGGACCCACCTCGAGCGCCAGCGCGGCGGCGCGATCGGCCTGCGCGGCCCGGGTGAAACCCAGCTCGAGCTGGACAAGCGCATGCTGCAGAAGAAGCTCGAGTCCGTGCGTGCGCGCCTGGACAAGGTCGAGGTGCAGCGCACCCAGATGCGCCGGGCGCGCATGCGCAACGACATCCCGCGCGTGGCCCTGGTGGGTTACACCAATGCCGGCAAGTCCACGCTCTTCAACATCCTGACCAACTCGGGCGTGTATGCCGACGACCGCCTGTTCGCCACGCTCGACCCGACCACGCGCCGGATCGAGGGCGTGGCGCCGCTGGTGCTCTCGGACACGGTCGGTTTCGTGCGCGACCTCCCGCATGAGCTGGTCGCGGCTTTCCGTTCGACCCTGTCCGAGGCCCGCGACGCCGACCTGCTGCTGCACGTGGTGGACGCCGCCGACGAGCTGCGTGACGAGCGCATCGGCCAGGTGGACGCGGTGCTGGCCGAGATCGGCGCCGGCGACATCCCGCAGGTGCTGGTGTTCAACAAGATCGACCGCATCGAGGGCGCCGCCGCCCGGCGCGACCCCGAGGTCGAAGGACGTGAACGGGTCTGGCTATCGGCGAAGACCGGCGAGGGCCTGGACCTCCTGCGCGAGCTGCTGACCGATCGTTTCCTGGACCGGCGAATTGCCGGCGAGCTGGCCCTGGGGCCCGCCCAGGGCCGCCTGCGGGCGCGTCTTCACGAAGTCGGCGCCGTGAAGACGGAGTCAAGCGACGAGACCGGCTGGCGCCTTGAGATCGACCTGCCCCGTGCCGTCGCCGAACGCCTGGCGGCCGAGCCCGGGGGCGATTTGTTGTCCGGCCTCTTGTTTGCGGCCCCCGTCGCCCCTACCTACAATCCCGAGACCAACTGATGCGCGAGCAAGCAATGGCCTGGAACCAGCCTGGAAAAGGCAACCAAGATCCCTGGAAAGGCAAGGACCCCGGCAACGAGGTGGAAGCCTTCGTGAACCGCCTCAAGGGCATGTTCGGCGGCGGCGGCGGTGGCAACCGCGGTCGCGGGTCCAACTCCTCCGGCGGCTTCAATCCGGTGCCCTGGATCGTCGGCCTGTTCGGCATCTGGCTGGTGTTCAACAGCTTCAAGCTGATGGACGAACGCGAACGCGGCGTCGTGCTGCGCTTCGGCGAATTCAACCGGATCATGATGCCGGGCCCGAACTTCAAGTGGCCCTGGCCGATCGAGTCGGTCTACGTCGTGCCCGCCACCGAGGTGGTCGAGATGACCGACCAGGTGCGCGTGCTGACGCAGGACGAGAACCTGATCGACATCAAGTTCAACGTGCAGTTCAGCCGTACCGACCCGCGCACCTTCCTGTTCGGCTCGGTCAATCCCGAGCAGACACTGAAGGATTCGGCCGAAAGCGCCGTGCGCGAAGTCGTCGGCCGCAACACCATGGACACCGTGCTCTTTGATCGCGCCCAGCTGGTGATCGCGGCCCAGGAGCGCCTGCAGGAGTCGCTGGACTTCTACCAGACCGGCCTCACGGTCATTAATTTCAACCTGCAGGACGCGCGTCCGCCGGAGGAAGTGAAGCAGGCCTTCGACGATGCCATCGCTGCCCGCGAGGACAAGGACCGCATCCAGAACGAAGCCCGCGCCTACGCCAGCAAGGTGGTGCCGGAAGCCCGCGGTGTCGCCGCGCGCATGCGCACCGAGGCCGAGGGTTACCGTGCCCAGGCCATCGCCCGCGCCGAGGGTGACGCCGAACGCTTCACGCTGCTGGTGGACGAGTATCGCCAGGCGCCGGAGGTGACCCGCAAGCGCCTGTACCTGGAAACCATGCAGGACGTGCTCTCGGCCAACCCGAAGGTGATGGCCGGCGAGGACAACATCCTCTACCTGCCGTTGGGGGGTGAGACCAACCGCACCCGCATCCCGACCGAAGCCCCGGTGCTGCGTCTGCCGGCGACCCAGGCGGCATCGGAGCCAGAGCCCGAAGCCCGCGACACCCGCCGCCAGGGAGGCCGCTGACATGAATCGTTTCACCGTGATCATCTTCGCCGTCATCGCCGCGCTGCTGGCGGCCATGGGGTCGGTCTACATCGTCAACGAAAGCCAGACGGCCATCGTGCTCAACCTCGGCCGCGTGGTGCGCGCCGACATCCAGCCGGGCCTGCACTTCAAGTGGCCGCTGGTGGAGGAGGTGCGCAAGTTCGACCAGCGCATCCTTTCGCTCGACGACCAGCCGGAGCGTTACCTGACGTCCGAGAAGAAGGACGTCAGCGTCGACTTCTTCGTCAAGTGGCGCATCGACGACGTGGCCACCTATTACCGCGCCGCGAGCGGCGGCAGCGAGGAGGCGGCGCGCCAGCGCCTGACCCCGATCGTCAAGAACGCGCTGCGCAACGAGATCAACCAGCGCACGCTGCAGGAGGTGGTTTCGGCGGGTCGTGCCGAGCTCTCCGGCGCCTTCCTCGAGAAGGTCAATGAAAGCGCCGTGTCCCTGGGCGTGGAAGTCGTGGATGTGCGCATCAAGCGCATCAACCTGCCCGAGGACAGCAACATCCTCAGCACCGTGTACAGCCGCATGCGTACCGAGCGCACCCAGGTGGCCAACCAGCTGCGCGCCGAGGGCGTGGAGCTGAGCGAGACCATCCGCTCCGAAGCGGACCGCCAGCGCGTGGTCACCCTGGCCGAGGCCGAGCGCGACGCCCAGAAGCTGCGTGGTGAAGGTGACGCCCGCGCGGCCGAGATCGCCGCCGAGGCCTACGGCGGCGACCCGGAGTTCTATGCCTTCTACCGGAGCCTGGAGCTCTACCGCAACGCCATGGCCGACGGCCAGACCGTGCTGGTGCTGGACCCGGATTCCGAGTTCCTGCGCTACATGGAAAACAGCGGGCGCTGAGCCATGCCCGACCTCTGGGCCGCGCTGTGCCTGGTCCTGGTGCTGGAGGGGCTGCTGCTGTTCGCCGCCCCCGGCGCCTGGAAGCGGGCCGTGGCCCAGCTGCTGGAAATGGGCGACCGGCCCCTGCGCATCGCCGGGGCCGTGATGATCGGCCTGGGCCTGCTGGCCCTGCAATGGGTCCGGGCCTGACCCGGGTCTGCCGCCGGGCTAGCGCCGGCCGGGCAAAACGCGGATAATTTCGCAAAGCCGGGGCGACCTCCGGCTTTTTCCGTGTCTGGGCCCCGGTTTGCGGCCCGACGCCGTCGCCCCGTCGCCAATCCTCATTCGGAGTGCAGGTCATGGGTCAGTCGGTCGTGGTGTTGGGTGCCCAGTGGGGCGACGAGGGCAAGGGCAAGATCGTCGACCTGCTCACCGAGGAGATCGGCGCCGTCGTGCGCTTCCAGGGTGGCCACAACGCCGGCCACACGCTCGTGATCAAGGGCAAGAAGACCGTGCTGCACCTGATTCCCTCGGGCATCCTGCGCGAAGGCGCGCTGTGCCTGATCGGCAACGGCGTGGTGCTGAGCCCCGCCGCCCTGCAAAAGGAAATCGGCCAGCTCGAGGAAAACGGCGTCGAAGTGCGTTCGCGCCTGAAGATCAGCCCGGCGACGCCGCTGATCATGCCGTACCACATCGCCCTGGACCAGGCGCGCGAAAAGGCCGCCGGCGGCAAGGCCATCGGCACCACCGGCCGCGGCATTGGCCCGGCTTACGAAGACAAGGTCGCCCGCCGCGGAATCCGCGTCGCCGACCTGAACTATCCGAAGGAGCTCGCGGACAAGCTGCGCGAGACCATGGACTACCACAACTTCGTGCTCACCAAGTACCTGGGCGTCGATGCGGTGGACTTCCAGAAGACGCTCGACGAGGCCCTGGAGTTCGGCAAGTACGTGGACCCGATGAAGGCCGACGTCGCCGGCATCCTGCACGAGCTGCGCAAGCAGGGTAAGCGGGTGATGTTCGAGGGTGCGCAGGGTTCCTTGCTCGACATCGACCATGGCACCTATCCCTACGTCACCTCGTCCAACACCACCGTCGGCGGCGCCATGGCCGGCACCGGCGTCGGTGCCGACGCCATCGACTACGTGCTGGGCATCGCCAAGGCCTACGCCACCCGCGTCGGCGGCGGTCCGTTCCCGACCGAGCTGCACGACGAGGTCGGCCAGGGCATCCGCGACCGCGGCCAGGAGTACGGCGCCACGACCGGTCGCCCGCGCCGCTGCGGCTGGATGGACATCGTCGCGCTCAAGCGCGCGGTCGCCATCAACGGCATCACCGGCCTGTGCATCACCAAGCTCGACATCCTGGACGGGATGGAAAAGCTCAAGATCTGCATCGCCTACGAGTACCGCGGCAAGCGCACCGAATACGCGCCGCTCGACGCCGCGGGCTGGGACGAATGCACGCCGGTGTACCTGGAATTCCCGGGCTGGGACGAATCCACCGCCGGAATCACCGACTGGGACAAGCTGCCGCCCGCGGCCCGCGCCTACCTGCGCGCGCTCGAGGAACTGGCCGGGTGCCCGCTGGCCATCGTCAGCACCGGTCCGGGCCGCGAGTCCACGATCGTGCTGCAGGACCCCTACGCGTCCTGACCCGGCCGACCGGCGGAGCTGTCCAATGAAGACTCCCGCCGGGCTGCAAGCCCTGGTTGACGACGGCGTGGTCCACGCCGTTCTGCGCCAGCTCAAGAGTGGCAAGGAGGCCTCTGTTTTCGTCGTCCGCAGGGGCGACGAGATCCTGTGCGCAAAGGTCTACAAGGATCTGGGGCAGCGCAGCTTCCAGGCACGCTCGCAGTACCAGGAAGGCCGCAAGGTCCGTGGCAGCCGCCAGGCGCGTGCCATGGGCAAGGGCAGCAAGTTCGGCAAGAAGGAACTGGAGTCGGCCTGGAAGAACACCGAAGTGGATGCGCTCTACCAGCTGGCGGCGGCCAACGTGCGCGTGCCACGGCCCGTGGGCTATTTCAACGGCGTGCTGGTGATGGAGCTGATCGCCGACAGCGAGGGCCATAGCGCCCCGCGCCTGGGAGAAGTCCAGCTTGATGCCGAACAGGCGCGCGAATACTTCCGGTTCCTGGTGCGCCAGGTCGTGCGCATGCTCTGCGTCGGCGTCATCCATGGCGACCTGTCCGAATACAACGTGCTGGTCGATCCCCAGGGCCCGGTCATCATCGACCTGCCCCAGGCGGTCAGCGCCGCCGGCAACAACAATGCGCGGACCATGCTGCTGCGCGACGTGAACCGCCTGCGCACCGCCCTGGCCCGGTTCGCCCCCGATCTGATGAACCTGCACTACGGGGAAGAGATGTGGGCGCTGTTCGAAAAGGGCGAATTGGGCCCGGAGACCGAACTCACCGGGGCGTTCACCTTCAGTGAGCACGATGCCGACATTGACGCCGTGCTGATGTCGATCGAGGACGCTCGCCAGGAAGCCGTGATCCGGCAGCAGGGCAGGGAAGCGGCGGCGCAGGACGACTGATTAGCCGCGCTGGCCGCTCAGGAAGTGCAGGTGGCGTTCGTATTGGTCAAGCACGTCGTTGATCAGCGCGCCGCTTGACCACCCCATCACGTCGTAGTCCTGGCCACCTTCGCTCAGGTGCACTTCGGCGCGGTAGTAGCGCAGGGTCGCGGCGCGTCTCGCGCGGGTGTCGCCAAGCACGAAGCTCGGTGGCTCGTAGGGACGGGGCCGCACCACGTAGTGGAAATCCTGCTCTTCTCCGTGGCGCACCTCGAGCGTGAGCCGGCCATCGTCGCCATCCACCACGCCGGCATCGACACCACGCCCGCGCAGTTCGCCGGCCACTTCGGCCAGGGCCGGGCGAGCGACCTGTTCCAGGAACAGTCCGACTTCGGCCCGGCTCGGCTGGTGCACCAGCGTGCGGATGCGCTGTTGCCACCCCAGGCCGTCGCCGCCGCCCTGCGTCGTGCGGGCGAACCGCAGGCTACTGTGCTTGGCGGCATCGATCCGCAGGGCGCGCAGCAGGCCCCAGCAGACCAGGATCATCACCGCGGTGAAGGGCAAGGCGCTGGCAATCGAGGCCGTCTGCAGGGCGCTCAGGCCGCCGGCCAGCAACAGCACGGCCGCGACCACGCCCATCAGCACCGACCAGAAGATGCGCTGCCAGGCCGGCGATTCCTCGTTGCCGCCGGTAGTCAGCATGTCCACCACCAGGGCGCCGGAATCGGAGGAGGTGACGAAGAAGGTGACCACCAGGATCGTCGCCAGCAGCGAGGTGATCGACGCCAGCGGGAGGTGGCTGAAGAACTCGAACAGCGCCACCGTGGAGTCCGCCGCCACCGCGTCGGCCAGGCTGGTGATGCCCTGCATCATGATCATGTGGATGGCGGTGTCGCCGAAGAAGGTCATCCACATGAAGGTGAAGCCCAGTGGCACCAGCAGCACGCCGACCACGAACTCCCGGATCGTGCGGCCGCGCGAGACGCGCGCGATGAACATGCCCACGAAGGGTGACCAGGCAATCCACCAGCCCCAGTAGAACAGCGTCCAGCCGCCGATCCAGCCGCTGGGTTCGTAGGCGTAGAGGTTGAAGGTCATCGAGAACAGGTTGGAAATGTACATGCCGGTGTTCTGCACCAGCGTCTGCAGGAGGAAGACCGTGGGCCCGGCCACCAGCACGAACACCAGCAGGATCACCGCCAGCGCCATGTTCAGCTCCGAAACCCTCCGGATGCCGCCGTCCAGGCCCAGGCCCACCGAAATGGTGGCCAGACCGGTGATGACGGCGATCAGCAGCATCTGCACGCCGATGCCCACCGGCACGCCGAACAGATGGTTGAGGCCGGCATTGACCTGCATCACGCCGAAGCCCAGCGAGGTCGCCACGCCGAAGATGGTGCCGAACACGGCGAAGGTATCGACCGTATGCCCGGCGATGCCGTGGATCCGGTTGCCGATCAGCGGGAACAGCGCCGAGCGGATCGTCAGCGGCAGCCCGTGGCGGAAGGAAAAATAGGCCAGCGACAGCCCCACCACCGCGTAGATGGCCCAGGCGTGCACGCCCCAGTGGAACAGGGTGATGCGCATTGCTTGGCGCGCGGCTTCAGCGGTGGACGGGTCGCCAGCGGGCGGGTTGCTGAAGTGCATCACCGGTTCGGCAACGCCGAAGAACATCAGCCCGATGCCCATGCCCGCCGAGAACAGCATCGCGAACCACGACCGGTAGCTGTAGTCGGGCCGGCTGTGGTTGGGCCCCAGCCGGATGCGGCCGTAACCGGACATGGCCACCCCGACCACGAACACCAGGAAGCCCGCGACCGCCAGCACATAGAACCAGCCAGCCTGGGCGATCACCCAGGCCTGGATGGCCGCGAAGCGTTTCTCCGCCGCTTCCGGCCACAGCGCGGCCAGGGCCACGAACAGCACGACGATGGCCCCGGAGGTGATGAACACCGGCGGGTTCATCACGATGCCGCGGCGCGGTGCGGGATCCGTCGGGTCCTTCTGCATTCGGCTGTCTCCTCTGGGGATGGTGCGCCGGCTCAGAAATAGAAGCCGATGTTGATGTTCAGGCGGGTGCGCCAGCTGTCGTCGCCGTGCGCCAGCCCGATACCCGGGCCGCCGATGAACCACATGTTGCGTCCGCTGATCAGGTCGACGTAGGTGAAGGACTTGCCCTTGGCGAAGCTGCAGCCCAGCACGTTCTGCCAGGAATCGCCGCTGCCGGGGCCGCGTCCTTGCGTGGTGCTGAGGTTGTTGTAGCAGGTGATGCCGTCGAACCAGCCGCTGCGCGGCAGCGCCCAGGCGGCGTTGGCGGTGAGCACGTGTCCCTCGCTGGCGATCTCGAAGGGGAACAGGAAGGCCGAGAGCGCGATGCGGCCTCCCGGCACGTCGTAGCGATACCAGGCCCACTGGCCCTGCCAGGTCCAGTCGCCGCGCGTGTACTGAAGGTGCGCGGCGGCACCGTGGTGACCGTGGTGGCGCCGGCTGGCCTGGTGCTGGACACGGCCCGTGAAGCCGGATGCGCCGAACTCGAGTTCGCCGGCATCGTGGGCCCAGCGACGGGCCCAGCGAAGATGCACGCGCCCTGCTTCGCGGTAGCGCAGCACGCCGTCGTCGGCCA
>CAXAYM010000063.1:0-9716 GCA_963973175.1 uncultured Arenimonas sp. | reverse complement strand
CCCAGCTGCGTCGCGGCGAACCTTTCCACGACGCCCTGGCCGCGGCCCGCCTGCAGACCCAGGTGGACGCAAGCCGCGTGGGTGCCGGCGCCGGCGTGGTCACCCGGGTGCAGGCGGCCATTGCCGAACTCGAGAGCCGGCGCAGCCGCGTCGCCCTGGCCACTGCGCTGCAGCGCGAGGACCAGGCCTCCGCGGACAACGTCATCAAGGGCGGCTGGTCGGCGGTGGAAGCCGTCGAGTGGCACGACCCGGGCCTGGACGAACCCTATGCCGACCCGAAGGCCTTCGGCTACGGCAAGCTCGGCGTGCTCGAACTGGCGCTGCAGGACAACACCACCCGTGCCGCGGTCGTGATGGACGCGGGCTCGCCGCGCCTGGCGCTGGCCGCGCCGGTGCTGGCCGACGGCCGCGTGCTGTCGGTGGTCTACGTGCGCCTGCCCCTGGAAACCGTCACCGGCCCGCTGCAATCGGCGGATCTCTCGGATGACGCTTATCTGGCGCTGCGCCAGGGCCGGCACAACGTGTTCGAACGCGGCGACGCCGCCCTGGCGTCAGGTGCCGAGTTCGGTGCCGTGCCGGTCGCCGGCACCCGCATGCGCGTGGTGGCCGCGGCCCCGGCGGGCAGCGGCAGCCTGTTCAGCCATTTCCTGCTGGCGGGCCTGGGGCTGCTGGTGGCCATCGGCCTGCTGCTGCAGCCGCACCTCAAGCTGCGCCGCAAGTCGGCCGACGACGCCGAACCGGCCGTGGCCAGCGACGGCCCGACCCTGGGGGAACTGCAGGCCAGCGGCCAGATCAAGCCGCCCGAGCCCAAGGCCGAAGCCGAGGGCATGCAGAAGCCACCAATGCCACCCATGCCAGCTGCGCCGGGCCGCGCTGTGCTCGACCGCAGCATCTTCCGCGCCTACGACATCCGCGGCGTGGTCGGCAAAACCCTGGACGAAGAAACCGCGCGCCTGATCGGCCAGGCCATCGGCAGCGTGATGCACGCCCAGGGCGCGAAGTCGATCGTGGTCGGCCGCGATGGCCGGCTGTCGTCGCCGCGCATGGCCGAAGCGCTGATCGACGGCCTGCGCCGTGCCGGCCGCGAGGTCTTCGACATCGGCGAAGCGCCGACGCCGGTCACCTATTTCGCGGCCTACCACCTGCGCGCGGGTTCCTGCGTGTCGGTCACCGGCAGCCACAATCCGCCCGACTACAACGGCTTCAAGATCGTCATCGAAGGTGAAACCCTGGCCGGCGACGCGATCCAGAAGCTGTACGAGCGCATCGTCGAGAACGAGCTGCATCTGGCCGACGAGCCGGGCCTGGCGAGCAAGCGCGATATCGCCGCCGAATACATCAACCGCATCGCCGGCGACATCCAGATCGAGCGCAAGATCAAGGTGGTCGTGGACTGCGGCAGCGGCATCGCCGGCGCCTATGCGCCGCAGCTGCTCGAGGCGATCGGCGCCGAGGTCGAACCGTTGTTCTGCGAAGTCGACGGCACCTTCCCGCACCACCACCCCGACCCCAGCGACCCGGCCAACCTGCGCGACCTGGTGAACGTCGTGCAGCGCGTGGATGCCGACCTGGGCCTGGCCTTCGACGGCGACGGCGATCGCCTGGGCGTGGTCACCAAGTCCGGCGAGATGATCTACCCGGACCGCCTGCTGATGCTGTTCGCGGCCGACGTGCTCGAGCGCAACCCGGGCGCCTGCATCATCTACGACGTCAAGTGCACCGGCCACCTGGCCATGCACATCCTGCGCCACGGCGGCAGCCCGCTGATGTGGAAGACCGGGCATTCGCTGATCAAGGCCAAGATGCGCGAGACCGAAGCCGAACTGGCCGGCGAGATGAGCGGCCACTTCTTCTTCCGCGAGCGCTGGTATGGCTTCGACGACGGCCTCTACGCCGCCGCGCGCCTGCTGGAGATCCTCTCGAGCCGGGGCGAAACGCCGCAGGAAGTGTTCGATACGCTGCCCAAGGGCGTGTCCACGCCCGAGCTCAAGATCGAGGTCGAGGAAGGCCGCCAGTACACCTTCATCGAGGACTTCCTGGCCAAGGCGAAGTTCGAAGGTGCGCGCCTGGCCACCATCGATGGCCTGCGCGCCGACTGGCCCGACGGCTGGGGCCTGGTGCGCGCGTCGAACACGACGCCGGTGCTGGTGCTGCGTTTCGACGCCAAGGACGAAGCGGCGCTCGAGCGCATCAAGGGTGCGTTCCGCGAACAGCTGCTGGCGACCGATCCTTCGCTGCAGCTGCCGTTCTGACCGCCTGAGGCGGTTCAGCCGGTCGGGGTCTCCCCGGCCGGCGCCGGGGCCTCGGGGGTGGCCGGCTCCTCGTCGCCGCCCTTGAGCTCGTGGAAGCGCTGGACCAGGTATTCCAGCTCCTTGTCCAGCTTCATCAGCTCGGCCTGCTTCACGATCAGCATGTTCTGCTGCTTGGCCATTTCCTCGCGCAGCTCGCGGATGGTCGAGGCCTGTTTGGCGTTGACCGGCCGCCCGGCCAGCTCGGCTTCGGAGGCCTGTGCAAGCAGGCTGGTCAGGCTGTTGCGCTGGCTGCCGATGCCCGCTTCGATGGCATTGAGGTTTTCCTGCATCAGGGTGACCCGCACGCCATACGAGCGGCGCAGGTCTGCTTCGGTCTGGAACGAAGCCAGCATGGCTTCTTCGCTCTTGCGCTCCTTCTCCGCGGCCCGGCGCAGCACCGCTTCCTCGGCGGCCAGGCGGTCACGTTCGGCAAGCTCCTCGGGCGTCAGCGCGCGTTCGACGGTGCCGGTCGTCATGCCGCTGTCGGCATTGATCTCCGTCCGGGCCTGCTCCAGCGCCTCGTCCGGAAGCGTGTCGGAAAACTGGACCTTGCCGTCCTTGTCCACCCAGCGGTAGAGCTTCTTGGCCTTGCCTTCATCCTGCGCGGCGGCGCCGGCAGCCAGCAGGAGGGCGAGGGCGATGCAACTGAGCTTGGTCTTCATCGGGGGCTCCGGCGTTCAGCGACGGCTTCCATAGGCCGCACGATACGCCACCAGGGCGTCCTTGTGCCCGGCCAGCCCGGGCCGCTCGTCGGCGTGGGCCAGCAGTTCGTCGAGGCCGGCGACGGAAAACACCGGCAGGCCGAACTCCGCCGTCACTTCTTCGGCGGCCGACCGCTCACCTTCCTGGCCGCGTTCCTGGCGGTCGAGCGCGATCAGCACGCCGCAGGGCTCGCCGCCGGCCTCGCGGATGGTGCGGATCGATTCGCGGATGGCGGTGCCGGCGGTGATGACGTCGTCGACGATCAGCACCCGACCGCGCACCGGCGCGCCGATCAGCGTGCCGCCTTCGCCGTGGGCCTTGGCCTCCTTGCGGTTGAAGGCCACCGGCACGTCGCGGCCGCGGGCGGCCAGCGCGACCGCAAGCGTGGTTGCCAGCGGGATACCCTTGTAGGCCGGCCCGAACAGCATGTCGAAGCCCAGGCCGGAGGCGTCGAGGGCATCGGCATAACACTCGCCCAGCATTTTGAGCGCGGCGCCGGAGTCGAACAGCCCGGCATTGAAGAAATAGGGACTGGTGCGGCCGGACTTGAGGGTGAACTGGCCAAAACGCAGGACCTGCCGGTCCAGCGCCAGGTCCAGGAAGCGGCTCTGGTGCGGTTTCATGGGGCGACCTGGTGGGGCAAAGCCCGATTGTGCAACAGCAGGCGCGCCGCGGGCACCCGCGCCGGCGCGGGTTTGGGCTAACCTTTCCCTGACATCGCACCGGTCCCCCCGCATTGAGAATCATCAGCTTCAACGCCAACGGCATCCGCTCGGCCGCCAGCAAGGGTTTTTTCCAGTGGCTGCAGGACCAGGACGCCGACATCGTCTGCATCCAGGAAACCAAGGCCCAGGAACACCAGCTCGGCGCGCCCGACCTGCGCCCGGCCGGCTACCACGCCCATTTCCGCGACGCGACCACCAAGAAGGGCTACAGCGGCGTGGGCATCTACAGCCGCCAGGCGCCCGACGAGGTGCTGACCGGCCTGGGCTGGCCGGCCTTCGACGAGGAGGGGCGTTATCTCGAGGCGCGTTTCGGCAAGCTGAGCGTGGTCTCGCTGTATTTCCCCTCCGGTTCGTCCGGCGACGTGCGCCAGGACTACAAGTTCCGCTGCATGGAGTGGATCACGCCGATCTTCGACCAGTGGCTGGCCAGCGGCCGCGACTACGTCATCTGCGGTGACTGGAACATCGTGCACACCCGCAAGGACATCCGGAACTGGACCTCCAACCAGAAGAACTCCGGCTGCCTGCCGCAGGAGCGCGCCTGGCTGGACACGCTCTTCCTTGAACGCGGCTGGGTCGACGCTTACCGCCACCTGCGCCCGGAAGGCGAGGATTACACCTGGTGGAGCCAGCGCGGCGCCGCCCGCGCCAAGAACGTGGGCTGGCGCATTGACTACCAGGTGGTCACGCCCTCGCTGCGCGAGCGCCTGCGCGACTGCAGCATCCATCCCGAACCGAAATTCAGCGACCACGCCCCCTTCGTGGTGGATTACGCGTGAGCGCGACCTGGGTCGACCGGCTGGGCGCCGGCCTGAAGCCCTACATCCAGCGCGAACCCCTGGCGGCCCTGATGCTGGGCATTTCCTCGGGTTTTCCGTTCGCGATGATCGGCGCCACGCTGACCACGCGGCTGGCCCAGGACGGCATCGACAAGAAGGCGGTGACGGCGTTCTCGCTGGCCTTCCTGGTCTACAACATCAAGTTCCTGTGGGCGCCGCTGGTGGATTCGGTGCGGCTGCCGCTGCTGGGCCGGCTCGGCCAGCGCGTTTCCTGGCTGGTGCTGGCGGGCACGCTGGCCATGGCCGCGGTGGCCTGGCTGGGTTTGCTCGACCCCAAGGCCAACCTCGGGCTGTTTGCCCTCGCAGCGGTGGCCCTGGGCGCCGCGGGCGCGACCTACGACATCGTCATTGATGCCTACCGCATCGA
This sequence comes from uncultured Arenimonas sp., assembly GCA_963973175.1. Classification (GTDB taxonomy): domain Bacteria; phylum Pseudomonadota; class Gammaproteobacteria; order Xanthomonadales; family Xanthomonadaceae; genus Arenimonas. The sequence continues at coordinate 4,792 of CAXAYM010000063.1, read as the reverse complement.
AACGCTCAAGCCGGAACAGCTGGGCGTCGGATCGGGCATGTCGCAGTACGGCTGGCGCATCGGCGCGGTGGCGGCCGGCTCGCTGGCCCTGTTCGTGGCCGCGCGGCACGGCTGGTCCCTGGCCTACCTGCTGTGCGCGGTGTTCGCGCTGCCCGCGATGGTGACCGGCCTGGTGCTGGGCGAACCGGCGCGGCACGTGGTCGTGGCCACCCACCGCGGCCTGCGCCAGGCCTGGGAGGCGACGGCCGGTCCGCTGCTGGAGTTCTTCCGGCGCCGCGGCGCCTTCCTGGTGCTGCTGTTCGTGCTGCTGCACAAGATCGGCGACACCCTGGCCAACCTGACCCTGCGCCTGCTGCTCAACGACCTGGGTTTCAGCAACGACGAGATCGCCACCTACGACGTCGGTTTCGGCTTCGTGGCGATGCTGGCCGGCATCTTCATCGGCGGCATGATGTACGCGGCCATCGGCATGAAGCGTTCGGTGCTGATTGCCCTGGCCCTGATGGCCGTCTCCAACCTCAGCTTCGCCTGGCTGGCGTCGGTCGGGCATTCGAACGCGCTGCTGGCCTTCACGATCGGCTTCGAGAACCTCGCCAGCGGCATCGGCGGCGTGGTCGTGGTCGCCTACCTGTCGGCGCTGTGCAACCTGGCCTTCACGGCGACCCAGTTCGCGCTGCTGTCGGCGGCGGCGAGCGTGGTGGGCCGGCTGGTCACCGGCACCACGGCGGGAGCCCTGATCGAATCGCTCGGCTACGTGCAGTTCTATCTGCTCACGACGCTGGTGGCCCTGCCCGGACTGCTGCTGTACCTGTTCATGCTGCGCGCCGGCCTGGTCGAACAATCGCTCGGCGATGCCGGCTACCGGGGCAACGCCGGCTGAACCCTTGGCCTTGCCATCCCCGCCCGGGGCCGTATGCTGGGCGTCCCCCCGAGGATCGAGGCCATGGCCGACTTCCTGTTGCGCGACATCGACGAGCGGATTGCCGAGCGCATCAAGGAGATGGCTCGCCAGAAAGGCTGGCCTCTGAACGACGTCATCCTGCATTTGCTCAAGCAGGCGCTGGGCATCATCGAGCCCGAGCCGGCGCCGGAGCCGGGTGACATCGCCCGCCTCACCGGCTCCTGGAACGACGACGAGAGCCGCGCGTTCGCCGAAGCGATGGCCGCGCTGAACAACCTGCCCGACGACGCGCCTTCGTACATGGAGCCGCCGGCCAAGAAGCCCGGGGACTAAGCCGCCGCCTCAGGCGCGGTGGATCGCACCCAGCACGCGCGGACCCCGGGCCCCGGTCACGGCCGGCAGGTTGCCCGGACGTCCGGCCAGGGTTTCCCGCGCCAACCAGGCAAAGCCCGCCGCTTCCACGAAATCCGGGTCGATGCCGACGCTGGCCGTGGACGCGACGGTGACGCCGGGCAGGCGCGCCGCCAGGCGCCGCATCAATTCGGGGTTGTGCACCCCGCCGCCGCAGGCCAGCAGCCGCTGGCAGCCCGGCATTTCGCGCAGCAGCGCGTCGGCGACCGTCGCGGCGCTGAGCTCACACAGCGTCGCCTGGACGTCGGCCGGTGGCTGCGCACCGAGGTGCTTCTGCAGCCACTGCAGCTGGAACTGGTCGCGGCCGGTGCTCTTGGGCGGCGGCAACGCGAACCACGGATCGGCCAGCAGCGCCGAGAGCAGGGCCGGATCGACCCGGCCTTCGGCGGCAAAGGCGCCGTCGCGGTCGAAGGGCAGCTGCCGGTGCACCAGGCACCAGGCGTCCATCAGGCCGTTGGCCGGGCCGGTGTCGAAGCCGCGGACCTCGCCCTGGCGGGGCATCAGGCTCAGGTTCGCGATGCCGCCGAGGTTGAGCACCGCGCGGTCCTCGCACGGATCCCGCAGGACGGCGGCGTGGAAGGCGGGCATCAGCGGCGCGCCCTGGCCGCCGGCGGCGACGTCGCGCCGGCGGAAGTCGGCCACGGTCGTTATGCCGGTGGTCTCAACGATCACGCTGGCATCGCCCAGCTGCTGGGTGAAGGGCGCGATGCCCCGCGGATCATGGCGCAGCGTCTGGCCGTGCGAACCGATGGCGGTGACGTCAGCGGCAGGCACGCCGGCGTCGGCCAGCGCCTGCCGTGCGGCGCCGGCGAAAGCCAGGCCCAGGCGGGTGTCGAGGCGGCCGACCTCGTCCAGGCTGATGCGCGCCTCGGCCTGCGACAGGCGCAGCACCTCCTCCAGCACGTCCGGCGGCAGGGGATAGGTGCGCGCGAAAACCACCTCGGCCCGCGGCCCGAAGCGCACCAGCGCGGCGTCGATGCCGTCGGCGCTGGTGCCGGAGATCAGGCCAAGAAAAAGCCCGCCGTCGGTCGCGGTGGGCTCGGAAGGGTCGCCGGCAGGCGCCATGGCGTCAGCGCGAGGCGAGGGCCGCCGACGCGCTTGAGCTGGGCCATGGCCGGCGCGGTGGCCACGCGGAAGGCGGCCAGTTCGGCGCCGGTCAGCGGATCCGGCTTGGGCATGGTGACCGTCAGCGGGTCGCGGTGGGCGCCGTTGACCCGGAATTCGTAGTGAAGGTGCGGGCCGCTGGCCAGGCCGGTGGCGCCGACGTAGCCGATGGTCGCGCCCTGCTGCACGCGCTGGCCGACCTTGTGCTTGCCCAGGCGGGACATGTGCGCGTACAGCGTGGTGTAGCCGCGGCCGTGGTCGACGATGATGGTGCGGCCGTAACCGCGCTGCCAGCCCGCGAAGGCGATGCGGCCATCACCCGCGGACATGATCGGCGTGCCGGTGACGGCGGCGTAGTCCACGCCCTTGTGCGCGCGCACCGTGCCCAGCACCGGGTGCTTGCGGCGCGGGTTGAAGCGCGAGCTGATCCGGGCGAACTCGATCGGCATGCGCATGAAGCCCTTCTTCAGCGGCCGACCGGCGAGGTCGAAGTACTCGGTCTTGCCATTGCGCTCGAAGCGCAGGGCGGTGAATTCCTTGCCGCGGTTGTGGAAGCTGGCGGCCACGAGGCCCCCGCTGCGCAGGCGTTCGCCGTCGCGCCAGATTTCCTCGTACACGACCTGGAAGGTGTCGCCGACGCGCAGGTCCTGGGTGAAGTCGATGTCGTAGGAGAAGGCGTTGGCCATCTCGTTGATCACGGCCGGGCCCAGGCCGGCCTTGGCGCCGGCGGCGTAGAGCGAGCTGTCGATCTCGCCGCTGGCGATCATGGTCCGGCGCTCGAGCGGGCGCTCGATCACCTTTTCCCGGTACTTGCCCTCGACCAGCTGGATCTCGACGTTGGCGCCTTCGTCGCGCTCGAAGCGCAGGCCGCGCAGTTCGCCGGACGGGCCCAGGTCGAAACCGAGCTCGGCGCCGGCGCGCACCCGCGAGAGCGCCTTCTTGGCGCTGGGCATCTCCAGCACCTGCAGCATGGTCGAGGCCGGCACGCCCATGTCCGAGAACACTTCGCCCAGGGTCTGGCCGCTTTCGATCGTCACCGACTGCCAGGCCGGGCCGCTCGCGACGGCCGGTGCGCCGGCCTCGGGTTCGTCCTGCGGCGGCAGGGCCAGTGCGACCACGCTCCGGGGCGCGGCTTCGTCCGTCGCGCGCATGGCGGACGCGAAACCGGGGATGATGGTGGCGACGAGGACGGCGAGGGCGGCAAACAGGCTGGCGAGGATCCAGTGATCCCGGGACCAGCGGCTGGGGGAAAACGTTTCGCGGTGTTGCAAGGGCTTCCCCCGCCAAGTGGTGATGTCGGGCTACGATAACCAGCAATAAATACCAGCGTCAAACCCTTGTCTTGGCTGGATTTTTCCGTCTGCTCCCTTTAACTTTCCATTAACCTCAGTTTAACGGCGGCCCCCCGGCCGGCCCTTCCCCGGAACACCACCAGACATGTCCGACATCGACCACGCCCTCGAACTGATCGGCCGCGGCGCCGACGAGATCCTCAAGCCCGACGAACTGGCCGCGCGCCTGCGCGAGGGCCGCCCTCTGCGGATCAAGGCGGGCTTCGACCCGACCGCGCCCGACCTGCACATCGGCCACACGGTGCTGCTCAACAAGATGCGCCAGTTCCAGGACCTCGGGCACCAGGTGATCTTCCTGATCGGCGACTTCACCGGGATGATCGGCGACCCCACCGGCAAGAACGCGACCCGAAAGCCGCTCACCCCCGAAGACGTGGCGGCCAATGCGCGCACCTACGAAGACCAGGTGTTCAAGGTGCTCGACCGCCAGCGCACTGAGGTCCGCTTCAATTCCGAATGGTTCGGCAAGATGTCCGCGGCCGACATGATCCGCCTGGCCGGGCAGCACACCGTGGCGCGCATGCTCGAGCGCGACGACTTCGCCAAGCGTTATGCCGCGCAGCAATCGATCGCCATCCACGAATTCCTCTATCCGCTGGTGCAGGGCTACGACTCGGTGGCGCTGCAGGCCGACGTCGAACTGGGCGGCACCGACCAGAAGTTCAACCTGCTGATGGGCCGTGGCCTGCAGGAGCACTACGGCCAGAAGCCGCAGGTGGTGCTGACGATGCCGCTGCTCGAGGGCCTGGACGGCGTCAACAAGATGTCCAAGTCGCTGGGCAACTACATCGGCATCAACGAGCCGGCGATCGACATCGTCACCAAGGCGATGAAGGTCGGCGACGAACTGATGTGGCGCTGGTACGAGCTGCTGAGTTTCGAGGTGTCGCTGTCGGCACTGGCGCAGATGAAGGCCGATGTCGCTTCCGGCGCGCTCAACCCGCGTGATGCGAAGCTCGGGCTCGCGCGCGAACTGGCGGCGCGTTTCCATGGCGCCGCCGCGGCGGAACAGGCGGTTGCCGGG
>CAXAYM010000062.1:0-9821 GCA_963973175.1 uncultured Arenimonas sp. | reverse complement strand
AACCTTGGCCGGATGCCAGTTCCAGATCAGGAAACCGGCGGCGGCGGCGACCAGGTCGGTCGCAGCCGGCAGCGAGACGGGCTGGCTCGGCGGCTCGCCCAGGCCATAGCCGGCGACCAGGAAGCCGAGTGCCACGGCCAGGGCCATCAGGTTGGTCTTGATCTTGGGGGTCATGTGCGGCCTCCCGCGTTGGTGAGGTATTGGTCAGGTGTTGTAGCGAACTATAACACCCAAAAACCGGCTGTCAACACCTTTTGCACGCCAAGGGGGCCAAACTGATGGCATAGACGCGGATGGTCCGCGGCGGAGGATGGACGATGGGCAGGAAAATGCTTGTTCTGCTGGCCGGCGTGCTGGCCATGGCCCCGGCTTTCGCCGGGGAAACGCTGCTGGACCGGGATTTCCGGAAGCTGGCCGGCAAGGAGACGGTGAACCTCGAGCAGGCCTATGGCGGCCAGGTGCTGCTGGTGGTCAACACGGCCAGCAAGTGCGGTTTCACGCCGCAATACGAGGGCCTGGAGGCCATGTATGCCAAATACAAGGACCAGGGCTTCGCGGTGCTGGGTTTCCCGTCCAATGATTTCATGGGCCAGGAACCGGGCAGCGAGGAGGACATCCAGGAGTTCTGCACGCTCACCTATGGCGTGAAGTTCCCGATGTTCGAGAAGGTGCAGGTCCGCGGCGCCGACGCCACGCCGCTCTACCGTGACCTGGCCGCCGCCACCGGCGAGGCGCCGGGCTGGAACTTCCACAAGTACCTGATCGACCGCGAGGGCAAGGTGGTGGCCAGTTTCGGCAGCCGTACCAAGCCCGAGGACCCCAAGCTGGTGGCTGAAATCGAGAAGCTCCTGGCCCAGCCGGCCCCCGGCGCAAAGGCTGCAAAGGCCGGTTGAGGGCGGTGCCCGGCTGAACCGCCGCGACGGCCGAGATTGCCGTGGCGGCGGTGCATCGCGACAATAGCGGGCGACGTGCCGTTCCGGCCCGCCCCCTCAGGAGTTTTGTCCCAATGAATTCTGCCCTGCGTTTCGCCGCGCCGCTGGTGCTCGCCAGCCTGGTGCTCAGCCTCAGTGCCTGCAAGTCCGAAACCCCGGAAGGCGAAGCCGACGCTTCCGCCGAGTCCGCCGAAACCGCCGCCGCCGAACCCGGTGCGCCGATCGTCGAAGGCATCGAAGGCCTGGAAACCGAACGCGCCCAGGTCAGCTACATGATCGGCCTGGACATCGGTCGTTCGATGTCGGTGGTCAAGCAGGACCTCGACCTGGACATCGTGCGCCAGGCGATGGAGGACGCGTTCGAAGAGCGCGAGCCCAAGATCACCGACGAACAGATGAAGCAGATCCAGGAAGCTTTCACCACCCGCCTGCAGGCCCGCAAGCAGGCCGAAATGGAAGCCGCCGCGGAGCTGGCCAAGGCCGAAGGGGCCGCGTTCCTGGAAGCCAACAAGGACAAGCCCGGCGTCGAGGTCACCGAAAGTGGCCTGCAGTACCGCGTCGAGCGTGCCGGCAATGGCGCCACGCCGAAGGCCGAGGACGTGGTGCGCGTGCACTACAAGGGCACGCTGCCCAATGGCGATGTGTTCGACAGCTCCTACGATCGCGGCCAGCCCGCCGAGTTCGGCCTGGCCCAGGTCATCCCCGGCTGGTCGGAAGGCGTGCAGCTGATGAACGTCGGCAGCAAGTACACCTTCTGGATCCCTTCCGAGCTGGCCTACGGCGAAGCCGGCGGCGGCGGCGTGATCCCGCCGCACACCATGCTGACCTTCGAGGTCGAACTGCTCGAAATCGTCGAATAAGCGATGCGAGCCACGGTCTTCGGCACCGGATACGTCGGCCTCGTCACGGGCACCTGCCTGGCCGAGGTCGGCCACCAGGTGACCTGCGTGGACGTCGACGAGGCCAAGGTGGAAGGACTCCGCCGCGGCGTCGTGCCGATCTTCGAGCCCGGCCTCGAGCCGATGGTGCTGGCCAACCACGCGGCGGGTCGGCTGGATTTCAGCACCGACGCCGCGTCGGCCATCGAAGGCGCCGAAGTCATCTTCATCGCTGTCGGCACGCCGCCGGACGAGGATGGCAGCGCCGACCTGCAGTACGTGCTGGCCGTGGCCCGCAGCCTCGGCCGGCACCTGCGCAAGCCGGCGGTAGTGGTCAACAAGTCCACCGTTCCCGTCGGCACCGCCGACCGGGTGCGTGAGGCCATTGCGGCTGAACTGGCCGCGCGTGGCGTCGACGTGCCTTTCGAGGTGGTGTCCAACCCCGAGTTCCTGAAGGAAGGTGCGGCGGTCAACGACTGCATGCGCCCCGACCGCATCGTGCTGGGCTCGCGCAGCGCCGGCGCGGTGGAAACGATGAAGCGGCTGTATGCCCCCTTCACCCGCAGCCACGAGCGCTTCGTGGTGATGGACGAGCGTTCGGCGGAGCTGACCAAGTACGCGGCCAACGCGATGCTGGCGACCAAGATCAGCTTCATGAACGAGATGGCCAACATCGCCGAGCGTGTCGGCGCGGACATCGAACAGGTCCGCCAGGGCATCGGCTCGGACCCCCGCATCGGTTACCACTTCATCTATCCGGGCGCCGGCTACGGGGGCTCGTGTTTCCCGAAGGACGTGCAGGCCCTGGAGCGCACCGCGCGCCAGCACGGCTATGAGGCCGGGTTGCTGCAGGCGGTGGAGGCGGTGAACCACCGCCAGAAACACAAGCTTGCCGAGCTGGTGCTTCGCCACTTCAACGGCGACATCGCCGGCAGGACCTTCGCGGTCTGGGGCCTGGCCTTCAAGCCCAACACCGACGACATGCGCGAGGCCGCCAGTCGCAGCCTGCTGGCCGACCTGTGGGAGGCCGGCGCAAGCGTGCGGGCCCATGACCCCGAGGCAATGGAGGAAGCCCGGCGCATCTTCGGCGAACGCGAAGACCTCGTGCTTTGCGAAGAACCCGCCGACACGCTCGAAGGTGCCGATGCGCTGGTGCTGGTGACCGAGTGGAAGGCGTTCTGGAGCCCGGATTTCCCGGCGCTGGCGAAGACGCTGCGTGATCGGGTGGTGTTCGACGGCCGCAATGTCTGGGATCCCGCCCAGGTCGAGGCGGCCGGGCTGGCGTATTACGGCATCGGACGCGGGCGCAGCCTGCAGGCGGGCCCGGGAGCCTCGCGTGGCGACTGAGATCGAACAGCGGCTGGCCGAGCTCGAGACGCGGCTGGCCTTCCAGGAACATTCGCTCACCGAGCTCAGCGATGCGCTGGCGGAAACCCGGATGGAGTCGGCGCGAAATGCCGAGACCCTGGTGCGTGTGATGGCCGAACTCAAGCAGTTGCGTACCCTGCTGTACGCCGATCCCGGCAGCGAGCCACCGCCGCCGCACTACTGAAGCAAGACCCCAAGATGAGCAATTCCCTGCGTGAAAAACTGCTGGGCCTGGGCTTCAAGGCCCCGGAGCCCGAACCCCGGCGTGAGCGTCCCGAACGCGGTGGCAAGCCCGCGGGCACGCCCGGCAAGCGGCCGGCGGGCAAGGGTGGTGAGCGTGTTCCGGGCAAGGGCCCGCGTGCCGGCTCAGGCAAGCCTGGCGGGCCGGCCAAGCCCCGCGGCGGTTCCCGCCCCGCGCGCAGCCAGGAGGAAATCGATTTGGCCAAGGCCTATGCGATCCGCGCGCAGAAGGAAAAGCAGGAGCGCATCGAAGCCGAACGCCTCAAGCAGGAAGAGGCCGCGCGCCGTCGCGCCGCGAAGGCGAAGGTCGCGGATCTGCTCAGGGACAAGGCGCTCAACGTCGCCGATGCCGAACACGCGCGCCATTTCGAGTACGGCGGCAAGATCAAGCGTGTCTATGTCACGCCGGACCAGCTCAAGGCGCTCAACGCCGGCGAACTGGCGGTGGTGCAGCTCGACGGCCGCTACCTGCTGGTGCCGGTCGCGCTGGCCGACGAGGTGGCGGCGCTGCTTCCCAGCCTGCTCGCCCTGAAGGTGGATCCGAACGCCCCGGCCGGGGACGACCCTTACGCGGACCCGCGCTACCAGGTACCCGACGACCTCGTCTGGTGACCGGGCGCGGGTGCAAATCGCACCCGTGCCCAAGGCGGATCCGCCGGTCCCTGGCGCGGCCTACTCCGGATCGTAGTCGAGGTTGCTGGCCAGCCAGCGTTCGGCCTGCTGCAGTGGCACGCCCTTGCGGCGTGCATAGTCGGCGACCTGCTCGCGTGAGAGCCGGCCGATGACGAAGTACTGGCTGCCCGGGTGGGAAAAGTAGAGGCCGCTGACGGCTGCAGCCGGCGTCATCGCGAAACTCTCGGTCAGTTCCATGCCGGCGTTGCCGCGGGCATCGAGAAGCGAGAAGAGCGTGGTTTTTTCGCTGTGCTCCGGGCAGGCCGGGTAGCCGGGGGCGGGACGGATGCCGCGGTACTGCTCGCGCACCAGGGCGTCGTTGTCCAGGGCCTCGTCCGGCGCGTAGCCCCACAGGTCGGTGCGAACCCGCTGGTGCAGGGCCTCTGCGAGGGCTTCGGCCAGCCGGTCGGCCAGGGATTTGAGCAGGATGGCGTTGTAGTCGTCGTGCTGTGCCTCGAAGCGGGCCAGGTGCGGCTCGATGCCCAGGCCGGCAGTGACCGCGAAGGCGCCCACCCAGTCCTGGCGGCCGCTGTCGCGCGGCGCCACGAAGTCGGCAAGGCACAGGTTCGGCCGGTCGTCGGGCTTTTCGGCCTGCTGGCGCAGGCAGTGCAGGGTGGCGCGAACGTGGCCGGCGTCGTCGAGCACCTGGATGTCGTCGCCGACCGAGCGCGCGGGCCACAGGCCGGCCACCGCCTTCGCCCGCAGCCATTTTTCGTCGATGATGCGGTCGAGCATCGCGCGGGCATCGGCGAACAGGTCGGTGGCCTGGGCGCCGACCACCGGGTCCTCCAGGATCGCCGGGTAGCGGCCGGACAGTTCCCAGGTCTGGAAGAACGGCGTCCAGTCGATGAACTCGCGCAGGTCCTCCAGCGGGAAGTCGTCGAACACCGTCAATCCCGGCTTGCGCGGCGCCGGCGGCGAATAATCCGCCCAGCCACCGTCGAAACGGTTGGCGCGGGCGCGGGTGAGCGAGGCCAGCGGCTTGGCGTCGCCGCGGTTGGCGTGGCGTTTGCGCACTTCGGCGTAGTCGGCGGCGTTGGCGGCCACGAAGGGGTCGCGCAGCTCCCTGCTCAGCAGCGACTGGGTGACGCCCACCGCCCGCGAGGCGTCCTTCACCCAGACCACCGGCGCGTCGTAGTGCGGGTCGATCTTCAGGGCGGTGTGCGCGCGCGAGGTCGTGGCGCCGCCGATCAACAGCGGCACGCTGAATCCCTGGCGCTTCATCTCGCGGGCGACGTGGCTCATCTCCTCGAGCGAAGGCGTGATCAGGCCGGACAGGCCGATCGCATCGACCTTCTCCTCGCGGGCGCGGTCGAGGATCACCTGGGAGGGCACCATCACGCCCAGGTCCACCACCTCGAAGTTGTTGCAGGCCAGCACCACGCCGACGATGTTCTTGCCGATGTCGTGCACGTCGCCCTTGACCGTGGCCATCAGCACCTTGCCGCGCGGTTTGCCGGCATCGCCGCTGCGGGCCTTCTCGGCCTCGATGTAGGGAATCAGGTGGGCGACCGCGCGCTTCATCACGCGCGCCGATTTCACGACCTGGGGCAGGAACATCTTGCCGGCGCCGAACAGGTCGCCGACCACGTTCATGCCGGCCATCAGCGGGCCTTCGATCACGTCCAGCGGCCGCGTCGACTGCTGCCGGGCCAGTTCGGCGTCTTCCTCGATGAACTTGTCGATGCCGTGCACCAGGGCATGGCTGATTCGGCGGTCCACCGGCCAGTCGCGCCAGGCCAGGTCCTCGCTGCGGACCTCGCCCTTCTTCGACTTGTGTTTTTCAGCTTCGGCGAGCAGGCGTTCGGTGCCGTCGGCGCGGCGGTTGAGCACCACGTCCTCGACCGCTTCGCGCAGCGCCGGGTCCAGGTCGTCGTAGATGGCCAGGGCGCCGGCGTTGACGATGCCCATGTCCATGCCCGCGCCGATCGCGTGGTACAGGAAGACGCTGTGGATGGCCTCGCGCACCGCGTTGTTGCCGCGGAAGGAAAAGGACACGTTCGAGACGCCTCCCGAGACGTGGCTGTCCGGGAACCGGCGCCTGAGCTCCCGCGCCGCCTCGATGAAGGCCACCGCGTAGTCGTCGTGTTCCTCGATGCCGGTGGCGATGGCGAAGATGTTCGGGTCGAAGATGATGTCCTCGGGCGCCAGGCCCGCCTCGTCCACGAGCAGCGCATGCGCCCGGCTGCAGATGGCGACCTTGCGCTCGAAGGTGTCGGCCTGGCCGTCTTCGTCGAAGGCCATCACCACCACCGCGGCGCCGTGCCGGCGGGCCTCGCGGGCCTGGGCCAGGAACGCGGCCTCGCCTTCCTTCATCGAGATCGAGTTGACGATGGCCTTGCCCTGAACGCACTTCAGGCCGGCCTCGATCACGCTCCATTTGGAGCTGTCGATCATCACCGGTACCCGCGCGATGTCGGGTTCGGCGGCGACCAGGTTGAGGAACCGGGTCATCGCCGCCTCGGCGTCGAGCATGCCCTCGTCCATGTTGACGTCGATCACCTGGGCGCCGTTTTCAACCTGCTGCCGGGCGACGGCCAGGGCATCGTCGTAGCGGTTCTCCAGGATCAGTTTCTTGAACTGGATCGAGCCGGTGACATTGGTGCGCTCGCCGACATTGACGAAGTTTGTCTCGGGCGTGATGACGAACGGCTCCAGCCCCGCCAGCCGCGTATGGGCGGGCAGGGTGGGGAGCCGGCGGGGCGGCAGCCCATGCACCGCGGCGGCAATCGCGGCAATGTGTTCCGGCGTGGTGCCGCAGCAGCCGCCGACCAGGTTGAGCAGCCCGGCCTCGGCGAATTCGCGCAGGATGCCGGCGGTTTCGTCCGGGCCCTCGTCATAGCCGCCGAAGGCATTGGGCAGGCCGGCATTGGGGTGGCAGCTGACGTGGGTGTCGGCGACCTGCGACAGCACGTCCACGTGCGGGCGCAGGTCACGAGCGCCGAGCGCGCAGTTCAGGCCCACCGACAGGGGCCGGGCATGGCGCAGCGAATACCAGAAGGCTTCCGCGGTCTGGCCCGACAGGGTGCGGCCGCTGCGGTCGGTGATCGTGCCCGAGACCATCACCGGCAGGCGCGCGCCCAGGGACTCGAACAGCACGTCGATGCCGTAGAGCGCCGCCTTGGCATTGAGGGTGTCGAATACCGTCTCGACCATCAGGATGTCGGCGCCGCCCTCGACCAGGGCGCGTGCAGCGACGCTGTAGTCGGCCACCAGCGCGTCGAAACTGGTGTTGCGGTAGCCGGCATCCTCGACCTTCGGGCTGATCGAGGCGGTGCGGCTGGTCGGCCCCAGCACCCCGGCAACCCAGCGCGGCCGCGAGGGATCGGCGGCCTCGGCGCGGGCGGCGCATTCGCGGGCCAGGCGGGCGGCTTCGCGGTTGAGCTCCGGCACCAGCGCCTCGAGCCCGTAGTCGGACTGCGAAACCGCCGTCGAATTGAAGGTGTTGGTTTCGATGATGTCGGCGCCGGCGTCCAGGTAGGCCTGGTGGATGCCGGCGATGATGTCCGGGCGTACCAGCGTGAGCAGGTCGTTGTTGCCCTTGAGGTCGCGCGGCGAACCGGCGAACCGTTCGCCGCGGTAGTCGGCCTCGCCCAGTTCATGGCGCTGGATCAGCGTGCCCATCGCGCCGTCGAGCACCAGGATCCGGTCGGAAAGCGCCGCCAGCAGGCGCGCCGAGCGCCCGGGCTCGTGCCAGGGCAGGGTGCTCATGGCTTGCGCGCCAGCAGGGTCAGCACTTCGAAGTGGGGCGGGCGCTTCTCACGGGTCACGGCCTCGCAGACGGTGACTTCAAGGCCGGCTTTTTCGGCATGCCGGCGCAGTTCCTTCACGGTGAAGCCCAGGTTGACGTGGCCGTAGGGCGTGACCGCGGCGCGGTGTTCGTGCTTGCCCAGGCAGGTGGCGACCAGCCGGCCGCCGCGGCGCAGGACGCGCGCGGCTTCCGCGATGGCCTGGGCCGGCCGCTCGGCATAGGTAAGCGCGTGCATCAGCAGCACCAGGTCGAACTGCGCGGCCGGGAAATCAAGGGCCTGCATGTCGCCTTCCAGGACCTCGACGTGGGCGTACTTGCGCAGGCGTTCGCGGGCGGCGTTGACCACGCGGGCGCTTGAGTCCACGCAGACGTAGCGGCGCGCATGCGGCGCCAGCAGTTCCCCCAGCACGCCGTCGCCCGAGGCGACGTCGAGCACGTCGCCCGGTTCGAGCAGGGGCAGGGTGGAGCGGGCCAGGGCTTCCCAGGTGCGGCCCGGTGAATAGTGGCGTTCCATGTCGCCGGCCACGGAATCGGCCCAGTTCTGGTCGGCGGCGCGGGTGGCCAGCACGGCGGGCAGGCGTTCGGCGTCCTGGCGCAGCAGCGGGTCGTCGGTGCTGTCGCGCAGGGCTTCCCACAGGCGAGCCTCGCCCGGGTCCAGGGTGTCGCCGTTGAAACGGTAATAGGCCGACACGCCCGCGCGCCGGTCCCGGACGAGGTCGGCTTCCTTGAGCCGGGCCAGGTGGGTCGACACCCGCGGCTGGGCGAGGCGGGTGATGGCGGCCAGCTCCGCAACCGTCAGTTCCTCGCTTTCCAGCAGGGCCAGCAGGCGGACCCGGGTGGGATCGGAAAGGACCTTCAAACAGGCCGACCAGGCGTCCAGGTCCATTATTTATCCTTTCATCCGGATTCAAAGATATGGCGAGGTTAGGCCGGCTCGTGGAAGGCGTCAAGCCGCGATGGCGCCCGTTTCACGCGGCGTGGACCTGCCGACGACGGCGCCAGCCGCTACAATCGCGGTCTTGTCCGAACTCGAACCGAGGGTGCCCCGTGGATTTCCGATTCACCGAAGAACAGCTGATGATCCAGGACGTTGCCCGGCGCATTTCCCAGGAAAAGATCGCCCCCAGCGCCGAACACCACGACCGCACCGGCGAATTTCCGCTGGAGAACATCCGTACCCTGGGCGAGAACGGCCTGATGGGCATCGAGGTGCCGGCCGAGTATGGCGGCGCCGGCATGGACCCGATCAGCTACGTCCTGGCCATGGTCGAGATCGCCGCGGCCGACTGCGCGCATTCGACCATCGTGTCGGTGAACAACTCGCTGTTCTGCAACGGCATCCTCAAGTTCGGCACCGAGGAGCAGAAGCAGAAGTACGTGCGTGCGATCGCCGAAGGCAAGGAAATCGGCGCTTTCGCGCTGACCGAGCCGCAGTCCGGCTCCGATGCCACCGCCATGCGCTGCAAGGCCGTGCGCCAGGACGACGGCAGCTACAAGGTCAACGGCAAGAAGAGCTGGATCACCTCGGGCCCGGTGGCCAAGTACATCGTGCTGTTCGCGATGACCGACGCCGACAAGGGCGCCAAGGGCATCACCGCCTTCCTGATCGACACCACCAAGCCCGGTTTCCATCGCGGCAAGACCGAGCCCAAGCTCGGCATCCGCGCGTCGGCAACCTGCGAGATCGAGTTCCAGGACTACGTCGTCGCCGCCGAGGACGTGCTGGGCGAGGAAGGCCAGGGCTTCAAGATCGCGATGGGCGTGCTCGACGCCGGCCGCATCGGCATTGCCTCCCAGGCCATCGGCGTGGCGCGGGCCGCCTACGAGGCCACGCTGGATTACGTGAAGGAGCGCAAGGCCTTCGGCAAGCCGATCGGCGCCTTCCAGATGACCCAGGCCAAGATTGCCGACATGAAGTGCAAGCTCGACGCCTCGCTGCTGCTGACGCTCCGTGCCGCCTGGCTCAAGGGGCAGGACCAG